>CAUJDC010000015.1 GCA_963169815.1 Patescibacteria group bacterium
TTGCCTTTCCAGTTTTTGAAAATCATATCTGGCCTATCGTCACGAGAAACTGATTTGTTGGTTGGTACAACGATAGTATCCAGACCGTAGATTTGATAGAATTCTTCTTCTTCAGTTTTGGCAGTACCAGTCATGCCGGCGAGTTTATTGAAGAGACGGAAATAGTTTTGGAGAGTAACTGTAGCGAGAGTGCGACTTTCACGTTTTACTTCAACTCTTTCCTTGGCTTCAATGGCTTGATGTAAACCGTCAGAATAACGACGACCTGGCATCAAACGGCCGGTGAATTCGTCGACGATAATAATTTCTCCATCTTTAACTACATAATCTACTTCATTTTTGAAAATATAATTGGCCTTGAGAGCTTGTTCGATATGATGAACTTCTTCAAATCCAGCATCAGTGTAGATATTTTCTACTCCCATGATTTTCTCCATTTTCTGAATACCAGCTTCAGTCAAAACAGTAGCGCGTTGTTTTTCATCAATTTCGAAATCTTCACCTGCGGTGAGTTGTCTGACATAGCCTGAGTAGCGTTGATATTTGTCAGTAGATTCGTCAGCTGCAGCAGAGATGATCAATGGAGTTCTGGCCTCATCGATCAGGATAGAATCCACTTCATCGATAATGGCAAAATTCAGTCCGCGTTGGACAATGTTATCAATGCTAGTGGCCATATTGTCGCGGAGATAATCGAAACCGAATTCGCTATTTGTGCCGTAAATAATGTCAGATTGATAGACTTGTTTTTTGACAGCTTGGGACATAGCATTCAAGTTCACTCCAACTGTTAGTCCAAGGAATTTGAAAAGAATCCCCATCCAACTGGCATCTCTTTGAGCGAGATATTCATTTACAGTTACTAGGAAAACACCTTTGCCTGCTAAAGCATTGAGATAGAGGGGGAGCGTAGATACGAGAGTTTTACCTTCACCTGTTTTCATTTCAGAAATTTTCCCTTGATGAAGAATAATTCCACCAATTAACTGAACATCGAAAGGAATCATTTTCCAGGTGTATTTGTTGGCTTCTTCGCCTTCGATTGTTTCTTCGCCGTAAAGTTTGTCGATAATGAATTCACGTCCGAAAAGTCTGCGACAAGCATTTTTAGCCAAAGCAAAAGCTTCTGGAAGTAAGTCGTCTAAACTTTCGCCAGCTTCGATTCTGGCTTTGAATTCAGCCGTTTTCTTTGGATAATCTTCGTCAGAAGTGAGAGTTTGTTGATATTCTTCCTCAATTTTGTTGATTTTGCTGACTAGAGGGCGGATTTTCTTGAGTGATTTTTCATTTGGATCACCAATGATTTTTTCGATAAGTTTGCGGACCATGATAATTTTTTTATTAATTCAGAAATTGTTTGCGTGCATTCTACTTTATTCCTCGTATTTTTTAAAGACAACTAATACGGTTTTAATTAGGATTTTGAGGTCTAATAATAGACTCCAATTTTCGATATAATAACTGTCTAGTTTTACTTCCTGTTCAAAGTCTAGGTCACTGCGGCCAGAAATTTGTCCCATGCCGGTTATACCCGGTTTAACTGTCAGTACGAAACGATGATGTTTTTGATACTTGGCAACTTCTTCTGGAAGATGTGGACGTGGTCCAACTAAAGACATTTCACCTTTTAAGACATTGAAAAGTTGAGGCAGCTCGTCGAGCGAGGTGGCGCGTAGAATTTTACCAATTTTCGTGACGCGTGGATCATTTTTAATTTTTACCATAGGAGTTCCTTGTCTGGCATCGAGATGAGCTAATTCCCCATAACGCATGTTGTGGGTACCGGGTTTCATGGTGCGGAACTTGTAGAAGGGGAATGGTTTGTTACGATGGCCTACTCTTTTTACTCTGCTACCGTCGTCGAGATATTTAAAAATAATTGTACCTTTGGGATCGTCTATTTTGATTAAGATGGCGATCACTAAGAGGACAGGGGAAAAGATTATTAGTAAACAAAGCGCTCCGAAAAAATCGAAAAATCTCTTCAAGATGCGGCCCCAACCTTCAAGAGGAGTTGGTTTGAAAGTAATAAGCGGGATACCGGCAGGGGTTTCAATATCGATATTGGTACGTTGCATTTCCAGTTCTCCTGGGATGAAGCTGTATTCGATTTGATGTTCACGACAAAAATCCAGTAGGCCAGTTTCCTGATCTTTGCTCAAACCGGCGCGACATTCGATCACTTTTTCGATTTTTTCATCAATTACAACTTGCTCTATGTTATGAGTATTTTCTAAATGTTTGACCAGAAGATACTGGGGATTTTTGAAGAAATAATCGATCACTTCCTGAGCAGCATTGCTTTTGCCAATAACCAAAACTCTGGTTTGTGCTACGCCTTTTTTATAGAGTGCGTTTTGAATAAATTGTAAAATGATGCGTCCAGCAGAGATCAGTAAGTAGGCAAAAAGCCAGCTTTGTTATAAGGCCAATCTGGAGAAAGGAAATGTTCTGAGTAGGAAATAATAAGTAATAATAGCAAAAAGCCAAATCAATGAAGCAAGAAAGACTTTGCTTAATTGTTTGTGGAGCGGTTCAGGTCTTTTTAACCTATATAAACCGAACATACTAAAAAGCATTACCAGTCCCAGACTCGCTATGATGGTGAAAGTCAAATACTCGCTGTATTCAGGGAAAGTTGACAGACTAACAGGTAACTGAATTCCTGGAATCAAATCTGTGTTTAAACGAGTTTGATAGGCCAAAAAAAAGGCAGCAATTGCCAGTAGCAAATCTACCGGAAATCGGAGTAAGCCGAAAAGAAGTTCTAAAGGTTTCAAATCAATGTATTTAAGTGATCCTATCAGATCATAAGCCGAGTTCTGTATTCTCACAAGTAGTATCCCAAAGGGACTTGCCTGGTGGAATTGTAATCATCTATCTAGGCGCCGCCTCACGGCGGCGCTCCAGTAGGGATTAGCTAAAGCTTTGTAGCGCATGACGCTACTACGCTTTGGACGCTAATCTCGCTACTTTTTAGCAGCGGGGAGTGTAGGGCCGAAAAAGCGCGGCTGATTCCTGCAGCTCCCATCCCGCTTTGCACCGGGTAGGGTTTACCAAGTTTCTCCAGTTACCTGGAGACTCCCATTCTAGCTAGCATTAGCCAAGGGCCAAGCTTAAGCTGTAGTGAATGGGCTTTTCACCTTTCGTTTTGCTGTGTCCAACAACCTTGCGGCTAATGGGCGGACAAAACTAGTATTGTCTCTGTGGCACTGTCCGTACCTTACTTTCTAAAGAGTAAGGCCACTCCTGTTAGGAGTTACCTGCTTTTTTGGTGCTCGGACTTTCCTCTAGTTTTAAGGATCTCGATGCTAGAGCATCGCGACTATGGAAACCAGTGATTACTCACTGATAGGATCCGGAGTATTTTGCCAGAAAGATCTGTTTTTGACAAATACATATTTTGATGATTTAATTCGCTCATATTTACTCAGAGTATTTAGAAATTGCCATGCATCCGCTTGAATCGAATACGGGAGAAAAAGATATAGATAAAAAGCCTTCTTCTGGGGAAGTTGTAGAAGAAGCTGTTAATTATTTGAATTCCTTATTGGCTGCCAAAATGCAGGAACTAATTGCCAGTGCTGAGCAGGCCAAGCTAACTCCTGAGCAAACAATTTCTGTTGCTTTGAAAATACAGGATTTAGCTCTTTCTATGTGTGCGCAGGTTGATGAAGTGATGTTGAAAATGGCAACTGAATCTGCGGATTTTTCGCCAAGAATTTTATCTGCTGAAATTTTGAGAATGAATTTGGCGGATATTCCTGAATTTCGAATTATTTTTAGTGGTAGAAAGAAATCTCTACGGACTAAGGGATTTAACGTACACAAAGTTTATGAATTGGTAACGGTCTATGAAGGTAAACTATCAATGGACGTAATGAAAATTTGGATGTTGGCAGATAAAAGACTGACACAAATTGTAGAATTATATTTAAGAAAAAATCTGCCGATTGGCAAATTTCTAATGCCTGAGGATAAAGCCTTATTGGATAGAGTGAGCAAGAAATAGTTTACTGATTTTTCTTGAATTCTCTAAGTTTTCTGAATTCGTTTTTGAAGAATTTCACAGCCTGCAGGCATTCCTGAACTTTTTGATTGTCAGGTTCAATTTCTAAAACTTGTAGGAAGAGATTATTGGCACGGTCGAATTCTTTATGATTCAAATAGCAGAGTCCGAGATCACTGAGAATCAGAGGATCGCGAGGACTAAGATTTAGAGCTCTTTCCAAAAGTACCAAGCCCTGTTGTCTTTCTCCAGAATGGAAAATAGACCAGCCGAGGCAGCGTAGAATTTCTGGATGATTTGGCTGTAATTGATGGGCAGTTTCAAGATGGGCGATCGATTCTGGCCAATTGCCGAGAGCTGAGTGAGTAAAACCAATCAGATAATGCGCGTTGGCAGATCCAGGATTGACGCGGAGAGCCTGTGTTAAGGCCTTTTCAGCTTTTTCATAGTCACGAAGACTCAAGTAATTGTCGCCAATTTCCTCATAAGCTTGTGGATGGTCGAGGTCAGAAAGAAGGATTTTTTCACAAACTCTAATAGCCTCATTATGTTCACCGCTGGCTTTGAGGCGATCTGCTTCTCCGATTAAATTACTATAATCATTCCAGTCTTGATTCATACGAGTTTTGTTTTTGTATTTTTTGTAAATCTTCATATTATATCAAAAAACCGGACTTTTTGAAAGCCATCAGATCAGAAAACCCTGATAGAGTATCTTGCTAAATTTTAAGATGGGTGAATAGTATCCTTTTAATCCAAATCCAAACTCTGCAAATATTTCTTTAGTTCTGGACCTAAATCTTTGCGCTTGAGGGCGAAGTCGATGGTAGCCTGAATTAAACCAATTTTTTGGCCAGTATCATAGCGTTTGCCTTCGAGAATTTTGCCGAAAATTCGTTGTTTCTTGAGTAGGACTTCCAGACCGTCGATCAGGCGTAATTCGCCGCCGGCGCTGCGGCCGCCTTTTTCAATACAATCAAAAACTTCTGGGGTGATGACGTATTTACCGATGATGGCGAGATTGGAAGGGGCTTTTTCTGGTTTAGGTTTCTCTACTAATATATCAACTTCTACTAAACCGACTTTTCCAGTCTGTTTGCCGCCAGCTACACCATAATTGGAGATATCGGCTTTAGGAACTTCTTTGAGGCCGATCACTGAACAGCCAGTTTCATTGTAGGTTTCGATCAATTGTCGAATCGCGGGAACTTTGCCATCCACGATATCATCTCCAAATAGTACTGCGCATGGTTCGTCACCGATTACATCTCGAGCGCAGAGAATAGCATGTCCATCACCAAGCGGTTTAGGCTGGCGTACATAAACAAAGTTGGCCAGTTTAGAGATGTTGCGAACTTCTTCCAGTAAATCGTGTTTTTCTTTTTCTACCAGAGTGTGTTCGAGTTCGAAACTGCTATCGAAATGATCTTCGATGGCGCGTTTACCGCGGCCAGTTACCATAATAATATCAGTAATACCAGCTGCGACTGCTTCTTCGACGAGGTATTGAATTACAGGTTTATCGACGATTGGCAGCATTTCTTTTGGTTGAGCTTTGGTGGCGGGAAGGAAGCGTGTCCCAAAACCGGCTACGGGGAAAATGGCTTTACGGATTGGCCTTAGTTTAGACATCGGTTTTTATCTTAATTAATCTGGTTTGATTTGGACCAGGGACTTTAGGTATGGAAACTTTTAGAATGCCGTCTTTGAATCCGGCGGAAATTCTAGTGGTATCAACATTATCTGGTAAAACAATGGAGCGAGAGAAAGCTCCCCAGAAACATTCCTGAATGAGGAATTCTTCTGCAGGGATTTGTAAATCCAATTTGCGTTCGCCGCTAATAGTGAGCACATCGTCAGTTACACTCAGGTTGATGTCGGATAACTTTACTCCGGCGACTGGTGCAACAATTAATAGCTGATCTTTGGATTCATAAACATCGACAGAGAGTTGGCCCATTTCTGCTTCGGCATCAGTGATTTGCTGATCGAATGCAGTGACTAAATTTTTGGCATCGATGTGAACTATGGATTCGCCGTTCTTTCTAATAATCTTTGGCATAAATTTAAAGATTTTACTTTGTTGTCTGCAGAAAAATTTCGTCGCCGTACTTGATGTACTGTCTCCTCAATTTTTCTTGGTCGCCTCGTAAAATAATTTAAATTTTACAAAGGCAGTTGACGTAGCTATTTAGCAGCTTTCTTCTTGGACTTTTTCTTTGGTGTATGAATACCAAGTCTGGCATCATCTTGTTCTTCGGTTTCTCCGAAGTAAGCGAGAAATTCGGCGCGGCTGAGATTTTCTTTTTTGATCAGATCTTCAGCAATTCTCTTCATCAAATCACGATTTTCTTTGATAGTTTTGCTGGCAAAAGCTTTGCCTTCATCAAGTAATTTTTTAACTTCTTCATCGACTTTTCTGGCTGTGTCTTCTGAGTAATTTTTAGTATGGCCGAGGTCACGTCCTAGGAAGATTTCATGTCCGCTAGTATCACCAAGAGTAACTGCGCCAACTTGAGTCATACCGTATTTTGTAACCATGTTGGTAGCAATCTTGGTAGCTTTTTCCAGATCATTTGATGCACCTGTAGACATTTCTCCAAAGAACTCGATTTCAGCACAGTAGCCACCGAAGAGTGAACAGATTTCATCGAAGAATTTAGATCTAGTGTAAAGATGTTTATCATCTTCAGGTAGGAACCAGGTTACCCCCAGAGCCATACCGCGAGAAACGATAGAAATTTTGTGAACTGGGTCGCAATTCTTAGTCTTATGACCGACTATGGCATGACCGACTTCGTGATAGGCAGTGCGGATTTTTTCCTGTTCGGAGAGACCACGAGATTTTCTTTCTGGGCCCATCATGACTTTTTCTACGGCTTCCAGTAAATCATCCTGAGCAATAGATTTGCGATTTTCTTTGGCGGCCATAATTGCTGCTTCATTCATGACATTTTCCAAGTCAGCACCAGAGAATCCAGGAGTATGCTGGGCGATCACAGTCATATTAATATCTTTTTCCAAAGGTTTGTTGCGGCCATGAACACTTAAGATCGCTTCACGGTCTTTGATATCTGGTAAATCAACCATCACACGACGATCGAAACGGCCTGGACGCAGTAGGGCGGGGTCAAGTACATCTGGGCGATTTGTGGCGGCCATCACAATGATCCCAGTGTCGCCTTCGAAACCATCCATTTCTGTAAGAATTTGATTGAGAGTTTGTTCACGTTCATCATGTCCACCACCGAGACCAGTACCTCTTTGGCGGCCAACTGCGTCGATTTCATCGATGAAGATAATACATGGAGCGTTTTTCTGAGCTTTGCGGAAGAGGTCGCGCACACGGGAAGCACCCACACCCACAAACATTTCTACGAATTCAGAACCTGAAATTGAGAAGAAAGGAACATTGGCTTCGCCGGCAACGGCTCTAGCTAAAAGGGTTTTACCTGTACCAGGTGAACCTACGAGCAGTACGCCCTTAGGAATTTTAGCACCCATTTGAACGTATTTGCCTGGACTTTTCAAGAAGTCGACAATTTCTACTAATTCTTCTTTGGCTTCTTCAGCACCAGCTACGTCGGTGAAGAAAGTTTTCTTTTTTGTTCCGTCGAAAAGTTTGGCTTTGCTTTTGCCAAATGACATGGCTTGATTGTTGCTGCTCTGTGCTGAACGCATCATGAACATGAAGAAACCGACGATCAGTAGTATCGGTAAAATGTTGATGATTAAAGTTAGCCATAAGCCATTATTGGAAATTGGCTGAACTTCAGTTTCAATATTGTTTTTGAGATTTTCGGGAACTTTGGCCAAAACATCATCAAGCGATTGTGATGGTTCTTTGAAAGTGTAAGTCTCAGAGCCGTCCACTCTAGTGATATTGATACGGTCGCTTTCTGTATCAACGCTGATTTTGGCAACTTTGGCATTTTGAACGTCCTCTATGAATTGATTGAGTGACACTTTTTTGGCGTTACCCTGGCCGCCATTCCAGATTACAGCTAATGCTGAAATCGCTAGAATTATCGCCAGAAGCGCGAAAAAATTATTGGTTCCCGGTTTTTGTCCTGATGGTTTACTTGTAATTGGCATGTCTTTTGTTTATTTGCTGTGTATTATACGCTGAAGTATTCTAGTGTAATTTGGCTTTAATCACAACTTGTCTTTTAGCGGTTTTGGGGTCTTTTTTGATACAAATCCAATAGCTTTTCCCAAACTCTTTGCGGAGATTCGCTTTATTTTTCTGAAGAGTGGCCTGAATTTCTGCTAAAGTTTGTTTAGTTAATGAGCTTTTATTGAATTCTTTATAGAGCAACTGAAGTACATTTTTTTGGCTGATAGTTTTGAGTTTCAAAAAATCAGCGAGCCAGAATTTTTGTTGGTCAAAATGGTCACTGAGCCATTGCTGACTGGAGCTCTGTGAATTTTGTAAATGTTCTTTTAGAGAAGCTATACTACTGGCTATAGTAGCATGAAAATTGGGGTTAATCTGGACCAAAACTGGTATAATTTTGTGACGAATCAAGTTGCGAGAAAACTTTAGATCAAAATTGGATTTGTCCTCACGATAGTTGAATTTATTGGCCTTTAGATAGGCTAGTAGCACACTTTTGGGAATGCTGAGTAGTGGACGGAGTAAATATCTTTTGGGGTCGGATTCGGCAATACCCAGGAAACCAGATAGACTTGCGCCGCGCGCCAGGTTGAAGAGAAAAGTTTCGATTTGATCGTCCAGCTGATGGGCTGTCAGGATCAGTTCGGCGCCGCTTACGCGGCGCGCTTGTTCGAAAAACTCATAGCGTATCAGTCGGCAATTTTCTTCGAGATTGCCAGGAATTTTTTGGGCGTAGATTTCCAGGATCTCGAGTTGCAGTTGATATTTGGCGGCCAATTTTGCGATAAATTGATGGTCAAGGTCGCTGTCAAGTCCGCGTAAATGATAATTTACATGAGCTAGAATTGGTGAAAAACCTGCCGTTAAGAGTAGGTGCAATAAGGCTACAGAGTCAGGTCCACCGGAAATTCCCAGGATGATTTTGGTGCCTGGCTTAAGCTTGGTTGAGATTGCTTTTTTGAGAGAGTCGAATGAGTGCTTCAAAGGCGTCATCTGTGGCTACTTTATTAGCTATTTCTTTGCCACATTTTAGACATTTGTGAATGATAATGAAACCTTTTTTAGAATTCTGATCGAGTTTGATTGGTTCCATCAAAGAATGGCATGTACTGGCTCGATCACCGGGGATTTCCCGGTCGACATGGAGAGAGTAAAGACACTGAGTGCAGTGATTGCGGCAGGTTAGTTCTGCAGGAGTCACCTGATGACCGCATTTTTTGCAGATGAAAGGTATATTGATGTCTATCATGGTGTTTGTATTCTTAACAATGTGTTACTAAGGCGTCAAGATGAAGCATTTTATTCAGGATAATTCAGTCTCCTCGACTCCCTGAATTTGGTATTGAAAGTGATGGCCAGCTTTCAGTGAGCACCTTCGCGCTGGTCGAGTATTTGATTGATCAGGGAGTCTAGGTCTAGGCCTTTTTGCTGAAGTTCTCTTGTGACGCCCCTTAAGTTTCGGGTTTTACATCCAAATTTGACTTAGCGAAAAGCTGTTGTGAATTGACGTTCACGTGAACGTTTTCTTTAACATCATGCACATTGAATACCTTCCCCAAGCTGGATAAGTTGACGAACTGTTCGAGCGTCAGCTTGGTCGACAAACTCTGGTGAGAGCTTTGGCACTTGAACCGAGCGTAGCCCTATTGTTGATATGGCTTTTTTGTGGTACAATATGCAGATTTACTATAAATAAAAACAAATATGCCAGAACAAAAGGCGAATACTCCAACGGCAACGGCAAGCACAACCAGCAAAACTGAGCAAAAGATGCAGAAAAGCAATAGTGTAGGAACTATGCTTTTACTGTTTTTAGTGCTTGGTATTACAGTCCTTGGAACACTTTTCTACTTTCAAAAAGATCAGGTTTTAAACAACACTACTCAGTTGGAAAAAGATGCTGTAGCACTTCAAACTCAAATTGATGAGGTAAAATCAACCAAGGTTGAGTTTAGTAAAAATGCTACTGATGCTTTAACAAAAATTGAAGCAGATGAAATTCGCTGGTCTGAAGTTATTGATCAAATCAATCAACTTTTGCCAAAAGATGCTACTGGAACTAGAAAGGTAAATGTACTTTCTTATTCAGGTTCAGGTACGGGTAGAGTTGCTGTAAACATGGTGACTGTACCAGCTAGTGATCCAGCTTACTCAGATGTAGCTCAGCTGATTTCTACATTTAATAATAGTTTATATTTCCGTGATGTTTATGTTCCTTCGATCTCTCGTGGTAGAGATGAGGAAGGTTTAACAAGTCTCAGTTTTGTTTTGAATATGGACTTTGAAAAGCCTGAAACAGGTGCTGAAAATTTGAGTCTAACTACAAAAGATGACGCTAGTGTGAAAGTACCCCGTAACAGATAATTAAAACCAAAATGACGAATCAAAAATCAAATATTGCGAACTTAATTCTACTACTCGCTTTGGTCGGTGTGGGACTATTCTGGTTCAAACCAAATTGGGATGAAGTTTCAGCTTTGAAAACTACAGAAACAGCTAAGCAGGAAGCAAAAACTACTTTGGAAAATCAATTAAAGACTTTGCAGGAAACTCAAGCAAATCTTTCTGAAACTAGTGAAGTTAATCAGGAAACAGTTTTAGCCGCTATTCCAGAAGGCTATCAGCAGGATAAATTGATCACTGAAATCGTGGGAATAGCTAAGAAAAATGATATTACTCTTTCCAGCATCAGTTTCTCAGTTCCAGTAAACTCACAGGACGCTATCAAGAAATCGACTATCAGTTTATCAATGACTGGTACTGAAGGAGATTTGTTGACTTTACTGAAGGGTCTTGAAAATAATGCCAGAAAACTCGTAGTAAAAAATGTCACAGTACAGCTTGGTAAAACTGGCGATTTCAGCCGTGCCAACTTTAATATTAGTATGGAAACTTATTATCAACAGTCTGTCTAAACATGGAAAATACAGAAAAACTCGCCAAATTACAGGCCCTTCTCAATGGGCATAAATCAGCCGACCCACGTCGTAATGTAGTCTATGGAGTTTATGATAACTCCGGTCTTGGCATGATGCAGCGACTGGATGATTTTCTAATTGATCATTCCAAGGTATCTCTTCAGGAGAAAGCATATTTCTTCCATTTGCTGGCCGTGATGATTGATGCTGGTATCCCAGTAATTTCTGCGATTAATATTTTGGGCTCAAAGACTGACAGTGTTCGTTTCGCCCGCGTGCTTAATACTATCAACTATAATCTGAAACAGGGTGTCACTTTGTCTAATGCAATGGCTAGATTTACAGATATATTTGGTGAAATGGAATTGGGGGTGGTTCGCTCAGGTGAAGCTGCTGGTAATCTTGATAAAATGCTTTTCAAACTTTCTGCGGAAATCGATAAATCCAATGAATTACAGATTAAATTAATTACTGCTTCGATTTATCCTTTAGCAGTTTTGGCCGTATTGTTATTGGCTGCTACTGGTATGATGGTCTTCGTAATCCCGAGTTTGATTGGACTGCTCAAAGAAGGTGGTTTGAAAGATTCGGAATTCCCGTTAATGACCAAAGTACTGATTGGCGCATCGCATTTTGTCACTGAATTTTGGTGGGCAATTGTGATTGTAGTTTTGGCCGCTTACTTTTTATTCAAGATTTGGAAAGAATCTGAGCATGGTAGATACAATTGGGACATCTTTAAATTGAAAATGCCAGTATTAGGTGAATTGCTTAGAAAGGTTTATGTACTGCGCTTTATCTCTACACTAGGAATTTTGATTGAATCGGGTTTGCCGGTGATCAAGGCCCTGGAAATTGTCGCTCAGAGTATGACTTCACAAATGTATTCACTAAAAACTTGGGAAGTAATTTCCAGAGTGAAGAATGGTGAGAAAATTTCTGGTGCCTTAATGGATTCGCCATTTTTATTCCCTGATACTGTTACACAAATGTTGGCAGTTGGTGAACAAACTGCTTCAGTGGGTAAAATTTCCCAGAAAGTTGGTGAACATTATGATCGTGAAATTGATCATAGTTTGAAGCGTTTAATGAGCTTATTTGAGCCAATTATGATTGTGTTGGTGGGTGTGACTGTGGCGATGCTGGCTTTGGCTGTCTTGACGCCGATTTTCAAGCTAACTTCGTTAGTTTAAACCATGCAACAAACAAGTTCAAAATCCGGGTTTACCCTGCTTGAACTGTTAATAGTGATGGCAATTATGGCGCTTTTGGCGATTATGGCCATCAATGCCTATGCTGGAGTTCAGCGCAGCGCTCGCATAGGATACGCTGCGGATAGTTTGGTGGCTAGCATTCGTGAGGCACAGACTTTGGCTAGAAGTGGAGTGCGAGCAGGTGGTGCGACCGGCGTTTTGCAATGTTTTGCGGTGCGACTGGCTGCCGGAAAGCTGGAAACTGCCCGTACTGCCTATCAAACCCTTACTGATTCTTGCGCGAATGCTGCTGGTTGGATTGTTAATGACTTTTTTGATCAAAATACGGTTTTGAAATCCGTCAGCGCTCCCTATGACTCTGGTCTGGAACTGTATTATAAGCCTCCTTTTGGGCAGGTTTACCGCCATGACAGTAGTGGGTTTTTGCCTTTGGTTAGCGGTAAAATAGAGATGGTTGTAGGTGCTCCAGATAAAGCCGATTTTGATCTGAAAGTTCAGTATGATTTGGCTACTGGATCGGTGGCGAGGGTGAATTAATTGTTGAATTCTTTCTGCACACTATGGACGGGGAGGGGGTGCGGAG
>CAUJDC010000016.1 GCA_963169815.1 Patescibacteria group bacterium
GGGGCTTTTTTTAGTGACAAAAACAGATGATTCAGCTACTATTTCCCTACTCCGCCTCTGTAGCTTAATGGATAAAGCTCCGGTCTTCGGAACCGGCAATAGGGGTTCGATTCCCTTCAGAGGCACCATTAAATAAATTTATGATCGACCAATATACAGCCACCATACATGCTTTACTGTTTACCATTGCCTGTGTGGGTATTAGTGAAACAACTATTTACAGTGGAAAATCATTACAGCCTGGTGTTTCTGGTGTTTAATGTCGGCTGGCACGGTTTTTACCATACTTTGGCTGGTCGCCCTAATTGGCGTTTATCTGGAAAGCAAAAGACCAAGTAAGTATCTAGGTTAATTATTAGCCATTTTCAGCAATTCCTTTTCCAAATAATCAAGAGATGGCACAACATAGTAGAATTCCTGAAGTTTAGAAAAGTCATAAGCTGTTTTAATTATTTCCCCGAGATCAAAATTTCTCAAATCTGCATCACTGGCAAATGCCCTATTTTGGTCCTCCAAACCAGCCAATAATCCAGCTCCAATAGCCTTAATTTTACCATTTTCCTCAATCAGTCCATATTCCAAAGTAAACCAGTAAATCTTTTCCAATTGAGCCAATCTCTCAGGACTAGCCTCCATAGCCATTTGTCCAATTAGATTGGAAATTCTGGCAATTTGATTATCAGCAAAAGTTGGTACATGCCCCATAAACTCATGAATCAGATCTGGCTCTGGCGTAAATTCAGGCTTACTATGATGACGAATATATTGAGTACAAAGCATCACATTATCAGCCAATTTACTTAGAAAAGCTCTCGATTCAACCAGTCCCGCTACTGGCCTCAATTTAAACCCACTAGCTTTTTTTAATGCCTGATTCAAATCTGCCATCTGAGGAATTTTAGCAAAATCCATATCTAGATTTTTCTGTCCCTGTAAATAAATATGTGAAGCACGGTCAGGCCATAACTCACGCAATTTTTGCCAGACATTTTGCCAGGTTTGCTCTTCCTGTTCAGTGTAAACTATAGACGGAACTTCAGCCGCCGTGTTGGACCAGTAGTTATTAGAAAGATCTGCAATTTGATTTCTTCTTTGTTTGTAAACCATATCCTGAGCTCCAGGATGGTCCAGGTCTAGAATGACGATGGAAAGATATTGCAAATTGTTCTTCATGGGCAGATATTAGCATTAATTTTAACTCAATCAAATCTGCATGGAATCAACTTTACATTTAAAATCCAATCCTGAGCTTAAAGATTATCAACATTATGTTAGAGAAATGATTTTAGAAAGAGGTTTCAAAGATGAATCTATTCAGGATTTACTTATGTTATTGTTAGAAGAATGTGGAGAATTAGCCAAAGCCTGCCGCAAGTACACGCAAATAAAAAACGATGTCAAAAGAGAACAACAAGAAAACCTAGAACATGAATTAGCAGATATTCTAATGTATGTTTTGGCTATCTCTAACAAATTCGACGTAGATTTAGAAAAAGCTTTCCGTGAAAAAGAAGAGATCAACAAAAAACGTAATTGGGCATGAGTATTAAGCTATCTTTTCAGAATAACAAAAGTTTTAGTTAGTCTATCATGAAGCCCTTGTTTTTTTGGTGTGAACAAAATTGGCAAGAAACCCAAGAATAAGATCAGTCCAGAAAGCATAAAGGCAAAAGTCCTAAAAATAGCATTCAGCCAGCTGATATTTTTACCATTGGCATCGGCTACTTTAGTTTTCATCATAATCATTCCAACAGTTCTGGACATCAGCCCCTGCATCAAAATCATATAAATCATTGGCAAAATCCAGAAAACGATCCCATCAAAAGACGTAAAATAATGTGGCAACTCAGCCCAACTTTGACCAGCTAGAAAATAAAATAACCTAATAGTGCCTGGGAAGATGATCAGCATTAATACATTTACTAAAGTCATATCAATAATCAAAGCTCCAATGCGTTTTGGCCAAGCAGCATATTCAAAATTATTAGTTTTAATGCGTATTCCGTCAGTCATAATTTTAGATTAAATTCCTTTTGATTTTACTTTAACAAAAAATCACCTAGAATTGAAATGATATTATCTAGCGAAATGATATTATCGAGTGAAATGATATTGTAGTAATAAAAAGCACATGGCTGGCGAATACATTCAAGCAGACACCATCACCGGATATTGGAAGCAACTCAAAGCTTTTTACGAAGCGAGCAGTCCTTTTTTTGAAAAAATCACTTCCAAACAATACAAGGCCATTGAGCGCAGCGAACGTGAAGACAGCGACAACCACTTAAATCATGAAAGACTTGGCGAAGATACACAGGCCGTAGACATCGCTTTTTACAAGTATCTTCCAGATGGCAAAATCGCCTACCGAGTTCATATAGTTGATGTTTCAGGCAAGCAAAAGGATCACTACTTCGTGATTAAGAGTTTTTCTTAAGCAGCCAAAGATATTCTTGATTTCCTTCCTTACCTTTAATTGGTGAAAGCATTTCTTTTCTAATCTCAAAACCGAATTCATTAAAACCTCTAGCAACCTTCAAAAGTAACTTTTTGATAATTTTTTCATCATTAATGACTCCCTTATGCCTCTGACCCAATTCAAATTGAGGCTTAATCAAAGCAATTATATCAGTATTTTTATCAGCAATTCTTTTCAAAGCTTCTCCCAATTGCAAAATAGAAACAAATGAAACATCTATAACAATTAAATCCAGTTCTTCAGTAAAATCTTTTTTTTGCAATTCTCTCGCATCAACATGATTGCGAAAAACCAATTTTTCTTGGTTTATTAGCTCAGGCGCTAATTGACCTTGGCCAATATCAACTGCATAAACTTTTTGCGCAGCATTTTTTAAAAGCAAATCCGTAAAGCCGCCAGTAGCAACACCAATATCCAAACAAATCTTTTGTTTAGGAGAAATTCCAAATTCTTTTAAAGCTCCCTCAAGTTTGAGAGCGCCTCTACTCACATAATCGAAATCTCCTCTTTCTAGTTCCACTTTTTCACCATTTAATTCAAAGGCCGGCTTAAGTTTGACCAAGCCAGCTACCATCACTAAACCAGCACGGACAGCTTCTTGAGCTCTGTCCCTGCTTCTAAAAAATCCTTTCTTAACTAAATATTGATCCAGTCTCATTAATTTTCTGAAATATCACCTAAAGATTTTTTCTTCAAGTTATCAGTATTCAAAATACTATGTTCAAAAAATTTATCCAAAGTCAAATTAGAAAGCTTTTCATCAACCTTTTTTTCCACATAATAAATGTGCAGCAAATCTAAAGTCTCAAACCAGACAGCATCATAGCGAGCATCTTTAAGTCCAAGCATTGGTCTGATCTGTTCACCACGAGCGTCGCAAATCATTTTCAGGAAAAATCCCTTATTTCTTTTTACACATTCAAGCAAAGCCTTTTTTTCCAAGATCAGATAATCAAAAAGCATCTTTCTCTGAAAATCATTGGTAATCTTCAAGTGAGATGCCAAACCATCAAAACCATTATTCAGATAATACTCAAGTAGGGCGTCTCCACCTTTTTCAAAAAGGTAAATCATTTGAGCCTTTAAAGCTTCCTCTTCGTTAATGTAACTATAATTGTCCTGCATAAGTCTCTTTAAAAGGCGCTATATTACAATATATATAGTATAGTGTCAATGAATTACCATTTTAATAAGGTAAATTTAGGCAAAAAATGCTAAAATCACCCTACTTTCGACTAAAATAACCAATGAAGCATCAACATCACCAACACAGCCATAAAGAAGACCAAAAAGGCCAGAGGCCTCATCCGTTGACCCAGTTTTTTGGTTGCTGTTTAGGCGATGAACCAACACCAATTTCTCCGAAGATACAATCACTCAGAGAAAGTCTGAATAATACAAAAACCGAGGAAATAAACCTGGAAACAGCCCAAAATCTGGAAATCACTTCAGATATGATTATTGGCGATATTTTGCTCAATTTTCCTCAAACTAAAAGCTATCTTGAGGATTTGCACCCTCTTGGCTTACTATCACCAAAATTATCTGAAACTACTCTGGAAATGTTCTTCAGTGATATGAATCATGATTTAGAAACTATTTGTCAAAAGCTCACTCAAATTATCAGCGTAAAACCTTTGTCTTAATGTCTCAACAATACGCTGAAATACTTTTCCCCAGAAAAATTTTTCAGGATCAACCTACACTTACCTATTCCATTCCAGAAAACGCTGAGATCAGACCTGGCCTGATGGCCGAAGTAAATTTACGTGGCAAAATAAATCGCGGCTTAATCTGGAAAATTCACAGTGACAAACCAAGTTTTGCTACCAAACCACTCGAAAAAATTCTTCACGATAGTATTTCACTGTCTGAATCTCAGTTGGAACAAATGGCCTATATCTCCGATTATTATTTATGCCCTCTACATAAAGTTCTGAAATTATTTTTACCAGCAGGGATTTTCACCAAAAAGAAACCCCCTACTCTTGAAACACCAATCGATACGAGTAAACCAGTTCATTTAAAAGAACTATTCCCACTTTCCGAAGATCAGAAAAAAGCTTTGGAAAAAATCAACTCTTCCAAACATCAAACCATACTCCTTCATGGTGTAACTGGTTCTGGTAAAACAGAAATTTACCGACGACTGACTTTGCCTTTGATTGAAGCCGGTAAACAGGTTTTGATTCTCGTTCCAGAAATTTCTCTCACACCACAAACAGTTCAGAATTTTCAAAAACAATTTGGCAAAAATATTGCCATAATTCATTCCAAATTAACTCCCAAGAAAAAACTAGATTATTTCGCTGGAATTTTTCAGGAAAAACATCAAATTGTGATCGGCTCTAGATCAGCTCTATTTAGCCCTTTTCAAAAACTAGGCTTAATTATTATGGACGAGGAACATGAAGATTCTTATAAACAGGACCAAGCCCCTCGCTATCACGCCAGAACAGTAGCGCAGCATTTATTAAGTAAAAATCCTGAACTAAAATTAATTCTAGGCAGCGCCACGCCTTCGATTGAATCTTACTACGCTGCCAGCCAAGGGCAAATTGATCTAGTGGAAATGCCTAAGCGTTTACCGAATGAAGAAAAAGAACATCCACTTCCTACCATTCATCTGGTTGATTTGCGTGAAGAGTTGCGTAAAAAAAACATGTCTATTTTCAGTGAAATTCTTCAAGAAAAAATTACTGACCGTTTAGCTAAGAAAGAACAGGTAATACTTTTTTTGAATCGCCGTGGGGCAGCCTCTGCACTGCTTTGCCGTGATTGCGGACATTCAGAAAATTGTCCCGATTGCGAAGTCTCTCTTACTTATCATAATCGCATCACAGTTGAAGGCAGCTTAATGCCGGCAGAACGCTTGATCTGTCATCATTGTGGGAAAATATCTAAGCTTCCGACTAACTGCTCAAATTGCCAAGGAACACGCATCAAGTACATCGGCCTCGGCACTCAAAAAATTGAAGAAGAATTAAGAAAGCTTCACCCTCAAGCTAAAATCGTTCGTGCTGATCGCGACACAACAAAAACGCAGGAAGATTTCCTTAATCTCTATGAAACTTTTAGAGATAGCTTGGCTGATATTTTGATTGGTACTCAAATGATTGGTAAAGGTTTACATTTACCAAATGTAACTCTGGTTGGAACAGTTTTGGCTGACACCAGCTTAACTATCCCCGATTTTCGTGCCGCTGAAAAAACCTTCCAATTGTTAACTCAAGTAGCTGGTCGCTCAGGACGCTCTAAGCCTGGTGAAGTTGTTATACAAACCTACTCTCCAGAAAATTACGCTATTCAAAACACTATTAAGCACGATTATCAAAGTTTTTATCAAAAAGAAATTAAAGAGCGTTTAGAAAATCTGCTACCTCCTTTCAAAAAATTAGTCAAATTAACTATCGAAGACCAAGACTCACAAAAAGCTTATCTTTATAGTCATCAATTGGCACATGACTTGGAAAAAACTCGCACTGATTCAGCGGAACAAAACCAGATCGACTCTATCAACATTTATCCAGCGCTAATACCCCGCCTCAAAAAGAAATTCCGCTGGCAAATACTTTTAACAGGTCCAAATCCTGCTGAATTTCTCAAAGAATTTATTTCTAAAAAACCACTCAGAAGTGAAATCAAAATCGATATAGATCCACTCAACACGATTTAAGCCAGATTCGCGCTCCTACCAATCTAAAAATGTCCTATTGGTCATTGAACAGTTTTGTTTACCAAATAAGTCCAAAAGTGTTATAACGATTGACGTAGACACACTGAATAAAATTTAAGCATGAAATCCAAACCAAAATCCACTAAACGCCTAGTTACTGGCGTTAAACCTAGCGGTTTCCCTCACTTAGGAAATTACCTTGGTGCCATTCGTCCAGCTATTGAACTACAAAATGAATATGAAGAGGCTTTTTTCTTCATAGCAGACTTGCATTCTCTAACCACAGTTAGAAATGCCGCTGAACATCGCGAGTATATTCGTGGTGTAGCTTTGGATTTTTTAGCACTGGGCTTAGATCCCCAAAAAGTTACTTTATTCCGCCAATCAGATTTACCGGAACATGCTGAGCTCAGCTGGATACTTTCCTGTATCACTCCATTTGGTTTAATGGATAGAGCTCACGCCTGGAAAGATGCTGTTGCAAAGAAATTAAAAGATCCTACAGTCGGTCTTTTTACTTATCCTGTTTTAATGGCTGCCGACATTCTTCTTTATCAGGCCAATATTGTTCCTGTAGGTAAAGATCAGAAACAACACGTGGAAATCGCTCGCGATTTAGCTGATAAATTCAATCACACTTTTGGCGAAACTTTTACTTTGCCTGAACCTTCAATTCCTGAAGAAATTGCTTCTATTCCAGGTACAGATGGTACACACAAAATGAGCAAGAGTTACAAAAATACTATTGAGATTTTTGGTGCTGAAGAAGTAATTCGCAAACAAATTATGGGTATTAAAACTGACTCGAAAGCTGTCGAAGAACCAAAAGATCCAGACACAGACACTGTTTTCAAACTCTATTGTTTGATCGCTACTGCAACAGAGATAGAAAATCTGCGCGACAAATATTTGGCTGGAGGATTTGGCTATGGTGAGGCCAAGAAATTATTGGCCAATAAATATCTGGAATATTTTGCTGAAGCACGCCAAAAAAGAATTGAACTGACCAAAGATTTGGGCTATCTTGATGAAGTATTAGCAACAGGCGCGCAAAAAGCCAAAAAATTTGCCTCTCAAACCCTAACCACAGTGAAAAAGAAGGTAGGCTTGCTTTTATAAAATTAACCAAAAAACCAGCACAAAGCCATGAAAAACACCAAGTATATATTCGTCACAGGAGGTGTCTGCTCTTCCCTTGGAAAGGGTATTACATCATCTTCGATCGGCGCATTACTTCAATCCTCTGGCCTCAAAGTTTTTACCATCAAATTAGACCCCTATATCAATGTCGATCCTGGCACCATGAATCCTTTTCAGCATGGTGAAGTATATGTTTTGGAAGATGGTTCTGAAACAGATCTCGATCTTGGGCACTATGAACGTTTTATCGGTGTAAATTTAAGTAAAAACTCTTCAGTAACTACTGGTAAAATTTACTCTGAAGTAATTGCCAATGAACGTCTTGGCGCTTATTTGGGAGGCACAATTCAGGTTATTCCTCACATCACCAATGCTATCAAGAAAAAGGTTTATGACGCAGGTGAAGCTGTAAAAGCTGATATCGTCATGGTGGAAATTGGCGGAACAACTGGCGACATCGAAGGGCTTCCATATCTCGAAGCAATTCGCCAAATCAGACATGAAAAAGGCCATGAAAATACTCTCTTTGTTCATCTAACTCTTCTTCCTTATCTCAAAGGCTCTAAAGAATTAAAAACCAAACCGACACAACAATCTGTACGTGAATTACGCTCTTTTGGTATTCAACCAGATTTGATTCTGGCCCGTGCTGATTACAATATCCCTAAAGAATTACTCAAAAAAATCGCTCTCTTCTGTGACGTTGACGAAAAAGCCGTGATCGCCGCCCCGACACTCAATTCAATTTACTCAGTGCCAATCAATTATGCTGAACAAAATGTTACTGAACTTGTGGCAGAAAAACTTAAACTTGGTAAAGTTAAACCTAAGCTGGCCGACTGGATCAATCTCAATAACAAAATCAATGCCAAGAAAGATAGTCTCAAAATCGCCATGGTGGTTAAATATTCTAATCTGGAAGACGCTTATCTAAGCGTGATTGAGTCATTAAAAATCGCCTGCTACCATCAAAATCGTGAGCTGGAAATGCTTTGGATAGATTCAGAAAAACTAGAACAGAAAGATGAAAAAGCCTGGGACATGCTCAAAGACGCTGATGGCGTACTGGTTCCTGGTGGCTTCGGGACACGTGGAACTGAAGGTAAAATCATGGCTGCTAAATACTGCCGTGAGAACAATATACCCTACTTCGGAATTTGTTTAGGCATGCAAATCATGTGTATTGAATTCGTGCGTCAAATTCGTAAAGACGAAAAATACACTTCTGAAGAATTCGACGAAGAAAATAAAAAAGGCAAAAAATATCATGTCATCGCTTTCTTACCAGGACAGCATAAAAACAAGGAAAAGGGAGGCACACTGAGGCTTGGTACATATCCATGCAAATTAGCAAAGAATTCTCTTACTAATAAACTCTATAAGGCTGACAAAATTATCGAAAGACATCGTCATCGTTATGAGTTCAATAACGACTTCCGTATCGAATTAGAAAAAAATGGTTTACAACCAGTTGGTGTTTATGAAAAAGGAGACCTTGTGGAAATTGTCGAATTAAAGGATCATCCATTTATGATTGGTTGCCAATTCCATCCAGAATTCTTATCCAGACCAAATCATCCACATCCTCTGTTCCGCGGCTTTATCGAAGCAAGTATCAAAAATCAAAAATAACTTCTCTTAATGCAATTTTCCTACACTGTAATCAGTAAAGATAATCGCCAGCTGGCTGGCTCAATCGAAGCTGAAAGTGAACAGGCAGCCAGGCAAGAGCTAAACGCTCTGGGCTTTTCTGTTTTAGGACTTACAGCATCTGCTGTTGTTAGCGAACCCACAGGAGAAGAAGCCGGAATAAAAAAGTTTGAATTTGAAGCTTTAGATAAAAATGGCAAAAAAATTGTCGGAACTATTCAAGGTGAAGAAATTTATCAGGTATTCCGCCGTTTAATTTCAGAATTCCAATTCTCAGTACAAGCGCTTTTTCCGGCAGATTTAGAACCAGCAGAAAAAGAAAAAGCTAAACTTAGAGGCATAGACGCCTTCAAAGACCGCCTATTAGAAGATGAAATGTTGGCCAAAGCAGCGCAGGAAAAACAGGCCATGGACGAAAAGGAATTCGCTGACAGACAAATCAAATTAAAAGCCCAAGTAGATTTTGTACTGCAAAAAGTAAATACCTTGCTTGATACTTACAGAGATGAATTGGACCCGCCACGCAAAGCCAAAATTAAATACTATGTCGAGAAAATCCTGCGCATCAAAAACAGCACCAATCTGGATTATATACGCGAGACTTGCGAGGAAATGCTTACCTATCTACAAAAAGAAGAAATCTTCCTCAACGAACAGGCTAGAATAAAAGAAAAAACTCAATTAACCATCGATGCAAAAAGCATGATGATGGAACTCAGTCGTATTGCCCGACCAGGGCAGAAAGACCTTTTTGATGAGCTCAGAAATTGGCGAGTTGAACACATTATCAACAACAATAATCCCGGCTTTTTCGAAAGTACTATCAATTTCATTATCACCCCTTTAATTGGGCCTACTCAAGAAGATCAAGAAATTATTGACGCCAAATTTAAATTAAAAACCACTAAAATTCAATTTAATCAATTCTTAAGCCTATATTTTCAATCGCAAGAAGCCGAATATAAAAAAGAAATACAAAACACTTTATTGCGTCTTTGGAAGCAAATAAAACTAGATAAGCAGGATTTAAGAAGAATCATTCAACAAAAGAAAACTGAACGATTGGCCACTATTGAATATACCAGTGGAGAAATACTACAAAAAGAAATATTTGGTGTTGCTGGCTGGGTTTTGGCTTTTTACATCATCTATTATTTTGGCTCAATTTACCTCAACACCAAAGAGATTAACTTCATTCCCGAAACCAAACTAAACAATCTTTTCCAGACTTCAATTATCAAATATTTCTTTACCTCACTTTTCCTCTTTGTTTGTTTATTGGGAATAAAAATCGAATTTTTCCGTCGCAAACCTTTAGCCACACCAGTTTTAATGATACTTTTCCTTGTCTCATCTAGCCTTATTATCCTCAATTTTTAATGTACCCTACACTTCTCCAACTCGGACCAGCAACGATTTACTCTCTTTGGGTATTTCTGGTTCTCGGAATTTTCGCCTCATTAATTGCAGTTAATAAATTAGCCAAGTCACGCATCATCAAGCTTTCTTTTCTGGCTGAAAACAGTTTGTTAATATTTTTCTGCGGGCTAATAACTGCGCGCATTGTCTTTATCATCTACAATTTCAATTATTTCTGGAATATTATTGTTCAAGAAAAACAAATCTTGGAACTATTCTATATTTGGGACAAAGGTCTATCCAGCTGGGGCGCCCTGATCGGCATCTTTGGCAGCCTTTATCTCTTAGCCAGACGCTCTAAAGAAGATTTTAAAGCCTGGGCAGACATTCTAATGGTTAGCATTGCTTTCGCCCTCATTTTCATCAATATAGGAACATTCTTAGATGGCAGAAACTATGGCAATCCGACAGACCTACCCTGGGGCATCACAGTAGAATCATCTCAATACGCCATTCCTATTCATCCAGTGCAAATCTACGCCTCAATCTACTCGGCTTTGATAGGCGTTCTACTCTATCAACTCTTTAATAGAGGGGCCTTTAAAACTCCCGGCATTATCAGCCTTCTTGGCGTCTTTCTATACTCATTTTTCCGCATTCTAGAGGAGTTTTTAAGGGGTGACGAAGCAATTATGATCCTTGGCTTAATACGTGAAGCCCAACTTTATTCTATCATTTCCCTTTTACTAAGTGGTTACTTGTTGTATAAATACTTAAGAAAGTATTTACAAGAAAATCACTCTATATGGTAAATCAAATTGTCAGCATTTTAGATTATTTATTCGGCTTCTCTCCAAGCATTGAATTCCCTCTACAATGGGTTATCTGGTTGATGGCCGGTCTGTCATTACTATTAGCCATAGTCTGCCTACTAAGAATGAAATATGCCAAAGACCGTTTACTTAATCGTCATTTAAAAGAATATCCTTCCAAACTAACCACCATCAGTGTTTTACTGATTATTAACTTATTCTCTCGTTTAAATCGCGTTGAAGTACTTTCCATGCGCTTCATAACTTACTTGCTGATTCTTTGGATGTTATTCAGTTTTTACGAATTATACCGTGATTACTTCGTCTACTATCCAAAAGAAAAAGAAGTGAATCAAAAAAAGTAAGTTAGATTTCCAGATTAAGCTTAGCCAACTCCACCTGACCTGTGGCGTTTGTATATAGTGTATAAATAAAATTATCCTGAACCATTAATGTCCAGATCTGCTTGCCATCCAAAATCTGTCTAATTTGCTTAAATTGCCAGTCAGCAATGAAATAGGTTTTTCCAACTCTGAACAGTAAAAGATTTTGCGTTTTAAATTGAGATAAGCTTAAATCAATTAATTCAAAATCTGCAGACAAACGTCTGAGCAGTAACTTTTGATTATTTAATAAATACCAAACTTGCTCATTATCATCAGCAAGCAGCGTAATCAAACCATCCTTACTGACTAGCAATTGGCTGACATCGCTTGCTACCTGTTTCAATTGCCCACCCACAAATGCATAAGCAGTATAGTCCGGCCAGCTCATATCTCTCACTAACAGATAATCATTTCCATTCGCTGAAATTTCTTTAACATCAGCAATATCTTGCCATTCAGGAAGATTAAAGAGATTAGTAACCCTTTGAAATTCCAAATCAAAAAAACTAATCATTTTCTGATCATGATAAATCCAGTGATCTTTAGCAAATTCTAAATTTTTCCCCAGCAGTTTACCCTGAACTATCCCCGCATCCAATGTTCTTAGCTCTCGTTTACCATCCTGATAAGCCAAAACAATTCTATCGCCAATCACTTTTAAATCAGTAATTTTCTGAGCACCAATCACCAATCTAGGCCATTTTTGATAGTTCTGATCATTCTGTAAAGTAAGAAATTTATGAAAATACAAGAAATCCTTATCAAGCACAAAAATATAGCCATTACTCAAAAAATACTGTTTATCAGCAATTGGAGAACTGTCTTGCCAGATTAGCTGTCCACTATCATCAACTGGGTATAAAAAGATATTATCGATCTTTTTAACGACATTCTCTTCAACTCTAACCTGGCCTTCCCAACTCCAAAAATTTGGCCTAATAACCTTAAGATCATAATCACCAGGTAAAATATTACTGGCGACAAAAGGTAAATGTCCTTCGAGTTTCTTCCCATCTAGATAAACTTCAGCCTGTTTGTCAGAAAAGCCAATATCGATAATGCCTGTGCGTCTGATTTGCCTACTATTAAAGTCATATTGATAACCGTTAGCCAAGAATAGTACTAACACCAAAAGCGCTGCGAACGAAGTAAGCAGCGCTATTCTCATTATCCAGGTTTTAACAGTTGTTCTGGACAACTAAACGATATTTAAGATTTGAAAAGTAATTGTGCCTACTGGAACTTTCACATCCACTTTATCGCCAACTTTGGTATTTAAAAGGGCCATACCAACTGGAGATTCATTGGAAATTTTGCCATTCATCGGATCTGCTTCTGTAGTACCTACAATGCTGTATTCAAAAGTTTGACCAGCAGTTTTGCCACTGAGTGCTTTAATTTTAACTTTATTGCCTAGCTGAACAGTCATAACTGATTTGGATTGAGCAGCAGCAGCTTCATCATCTATAATTTGCGCATATTTAATTTGTTCAGTTAATTGGAGAATTCTTCCTTCTACGAAAGCCTGTTCATTCTTAGCCTCTTCATATTCAGAGTTTTCAGAAAGATCACCATAGCTTACTGCTTCTTTGATTCTAGCCGCAATTTCACGACGACGAGTGCTTTCCAAGTATTCTAATTCTTTTTTGAGAGCTTCTAAACCACCTTTAGTTACCAAAGTAGTTTTGACCTCCTCTTTAGGAGTGCCTGAAGCTACTACAAAAGTTTCCTCACTCAGTTCAACCAGCTTATTATTTTTAGCGGCAGTCTTTTTTGCAGTTGGTTTTTTAGCTTTTTTATCTGGCATAATTGTTAATATAAAAACTTATAAATTAATTTGGTCTAATTTTGATACTAGTTGGATGCTCCTTGAGTTTTTGTAATACCTTGGCTTCAATCTGACGAATTCTTTCGCGAGTCACGTTAAATTCTTGGCCCACTTCTTCCAAAGTGTGACCCACACCATCTTTGAGCCCAAAACGCATTTCAATTATCTTTCTTTCACGAGGTGAAAGATATTGGAGCATTTCATGAATATTTTCCTTAAGTAAAACCCTATTAGTTGCTTCCTGTGGAAGGACCGCATCGTCATCCTCAATAAAGTCACCGAGCTTGCTATCTTCCTCAGTACCAACTGGCGCTTCTAGGGAAACGATATCCTGAGAAATTTTCAGAATATGCTTAACCTTCTTCACATCCATTTCCATTTCAGAAGCCAATTCTTCAACAGAAGGTTCACGTCCCAACTCTTGCACTAAACGACGCTGTGCATGAGTAAGTTTATTGATGGTTTCTACCATGTGAACAGGAATTCTAATCGTTCTGGCCTGGTCGGCAATAGCACGAGTAATAGCTTGCCTAATCCACCAAGTTGCATAAGTTGAAAATTTGAAACCTCTTTCAGGATCAAACTTTTCTACAGCACGGAATAAACCAATATTTCCTTCCTGAATCAAATCCAAGAAAGAAAGACCACGTCCAATATATTTCTTGGCAATACTTACTACCAAACGCAGGTTTGACTCAGCCAATTTAGCTTTAGCAGACTGATCACCTTTTTTGATACGTTTAGCTAAATCAATTTCTTCTTTACCTGTAAGTAAAGAAATTTTACCAATTTCACAGAGGTACAAGCGAATTGAGTCATTAGCAATTTCTCTAAGCTCAACACCTTTCTTATCCTTTTCTGCTGCTTTTACAGAAGTTTTTTCCTCATCTGGAGTTGGTGCTGCTTCATCATCTGTTTCTTCTTTTTCAGGTGATTTAAGCATCTTATCTTGGGCATCGATAATTTCAATACCCATATCCATAAAGAGCCCCATCACTTCATCCAAGAGCATCAAATCTTCTTCAGCATTCGGCAAAGCTTTCATTAATTCCTGATGACTGACAAAGCCATGCTCTTTACCTTTTTTAACTAACTCCCTGACCTGTTCTGGAAACTGTTGAAGTTTATCATCAGAAGGCTGGGCAATAAATTTTTTAGTTCTGGCCATTGAACTTTTTTTAAATTAATTTACTTAATTGAATCAAGACATTTTCCATTTCAGTCTTATCCTGTGCAATTTCCGCATTTTTTAGCTGTCTCTGGAGCACTTGTCTCTTTTTAGTAACCGCCTCTAATTGAATTTTTTTCACTAAATCAATTATTTCCTTTTTAATTATATCTGGCGGTAGAGAGCCGTACTTCTCCTCAGCGTATAAAGACAATAAATTGACCCGCGACTTAACTTCATCATCAAGCCCGGGAAAATCTATAAAAACTGCGTCCTGATCAGTACTGTGGGGATTATAGTTATCCAAAAACAGCTTGTAAATAGATTTAACCAGATCTGAAAAATTATCTTGCTCGAGCGAGATTTTTGTTTCAAAGAAATACTTTGGAAATTGAGTGACCAGTCCGATTAACAGTTCATCTGGGCTATAAACAATATTTTTATGTTCTGCTGCAATCATTTGTCTGGCTGGATGAGAAGAAGACAAATTTCTCATTTTCAATTCATCATAAATTTGCAGCTCTGACATATTCAAATCTTGAGACAACTTTCTAACATATTCAGTTTTCTCCACATTACTTTTGAGTTTATTAAAAAAGGCAGCAAATTCGACCAACACTTTTCTTTTTTCAGTCATTGAAGACAAATCAAATTTTGCCAATAAATCCTTATAGAAAAAATCGGTAAACAAAACTATTTGATCTTGTAATGTAACCAATTCACCAGGATGTTCCTTGGCAAAGTCAGCTATATCTTTTCCTGAAGGTAAAGCCAATAGCTTTACCGCAAAATCAAAATCCTGTGTTAATTCAAAACTTCTTTTAGCCGCTTCTTTGCCTGCATTATCCATATCAAAAGACAAAACCATTTCCTCAATATAAGGCTTTAGAACAGTCAAATGACGTTTGGTCATGGCAGTGCCGCTTACAGCCACGACATTCTCCAGACCTTCCTGTACAGCTGCCAAATAATCCATATAGCCTTCCACCACAATCACCTTCTTTGAAGCTTTAATAGCTGGCTTAGACTGATAAAAACCGTAAAGTAGCTGATTCTTTTGATAAATGGGAGTTTCTGGCGAGTTCAAATACTTTGGTTCCTGCTCTTTACTTAGAGCTCTACCGCCAAAACCAACTATTCTACCCATCGAATCAAAAATTGGAAACATCAGTCTACCTCTAAAACGGTCATAAATCTTATCCATCGAAGTATCTTTAGCCTGAGCTAGCCCAGCCTGCAGAATCTGCTGATGAGTAAATTTCTTCTTCAATAAATGCTGATAGGTTTTATCATAACTATCAGGCGCAAAACCGAGCATAAATCTCTTAATGGTTTTTTCATTCAGACCTCGTCCCAAAATATAATCAAACACCCGCTTTCCTTCTGGCGTATTCAGCAAGTTATCCTGATAAAAAGCAGCCACCTCAGCATGAACATCTATGAGCACCTGCTTCTCGTCCTTTCTGACAAAAGTTTTGCTAGGATTTTTTTCAATAGTTACACCAGTTTTTTCTGCCAAAATCCTCAAAGCTTCGTTAAAATCAATACTCTCAACTTCCATCAGGAAATTAAACAAATCCCCCCCCTTATGACAGCCAAAACAATA
>CAUJDC010000017.1 GCA_963169815.1 Patescibacteria group bacterium
AGACTATCTCGAAGGATCGCTTTCAGTTAGCAATGATATGGCGCCAGAAATACAGGCCATGCTCAATAAGCCAATCACTATCAAGCCAAAACTTTTCAAGGCCGATCCAGCCGATAAAACTTTTCTTGAAGATATTATTTCCAAAGTCAGTTCTGGACAAATCCATCTTTTCACTCCATCAACGTTGCTGAATACCAGTATTTACGACAAAGCCTCTCCCGAGCTCAAAGCTAAAGCCGATTATGACATTCTTATTCTTATTCACAAAATTCGCCAAATCAAGAAACTTTGGGATGGAGGAGATCAAAATTCTTACCAAATCATGAATTTGGTCCATTCTCTGCGCCTAATTAAGGAAAATCTGGAATCCTTGCAGGGTGACATTTTTATTATCTAATTTTGCCTTTAGGGTTTTATTTTAAGCCCAAAAGTGCTATAATAACTAGATAATAATAAAGATAAACAAATGCTGAACGACCCAAACAGCGATTTACAAATCACTCCAGTTGGTGGCCAGCCTGCAACAGATGGCTCTACTCCGACCGCATCACAAGTCACTTCCACGGCAACAACGCCAGCACCTGCTCAACCAATTCCAGCTGCCCAGGAGCCAACTAACAAACGCGCCTTCAACTTGGAGGCTGATGTTGAACAAGCTCAAACTGGCCCAGCTAAACCTGAAAAATATGCCATTCCTAAATTTGTTTCTGACAAATATCCAGATTTGGTTGAACTGATCAAAATAACTGAATCAATGGATGATCAGGAACGCGAATACTGGTTCCAGATTTTGCCAATCATGACTCCAGAACAGATTGAAAAGTTCCGTACAATTTTGATTACAGAAAAGCAGCAATTAGCTGAACTCGATAAGGAATACGAAGACGAATTGAATCGTCTCAATGAAAAGCATCTTCTGGAATGGAAAGAATTCGAATCTAAGGAAAAATCTCGTGCCATCAAAGAAGCTGAAACCAAGAGTCAGGCCGCAGAAAAAGCCGAAGAAGAAGCACTGCTCGCTAAACTCAGTGATGTTTAAATTTAAGTACCAAACAGTGTGATGACCACCACATCAGACGATAATTCAAAACAAATCCCTATTCAGGAAGAAAACGAAACTTTCCAAGTTTCTTTAATTCCATCTAAGCCAGAGTCTCTAGCTGAAACAAAGTCCGTTCCTACTACAACTCCTGTAACAGTGGCTCCAAAAAGATCCAATCCAATCATCAGCAAAGTCTGGCATTTATTAGAATTTGGCGCCGTCACTGCTTTCATTTTCACTATTCTTTTCTTTTTCATTAATTTCCAGTCTTATAGCCAGCTTTTCCAGTCTAAACTCGAACAGCTGCGCGGCCAATTCAACAACAACCCCTACAGTCAACAGGAACAAGCTGCACTCAAAACAGCTTCACCTGAAGGTCAAAAACCACTCCCAATCGTTACCAGCTCAACCGCAGCTAAAAAACAAATTCCAGACCTCAATCTAACTATTGCCCCTCCCGATGATCGCATTATTATCCCTCGCATCAATCAAAATGTGCCAGTAATTCGTGTGCCCACCGATTTACTTTTAAAACGTGACTGGCAGGCTTTGGAAAAACAAATTCAGGAAGCCCTCCGCTATGGCGTGGTACATTTCCCAGGAACTGCTATGCCTGGCGAAGGCGGCAATGTTGTCATTACCGGACATAGTTCCTATTTCCCTTGGGATCCAGGCCGCTTCAAAGACGTTTTTGCCCTTCTCCATCAGGTAGAAGTAGGGGACAAGGTCGTGGTTTATCATGAACAGAAAAAATACGAATATATAGTATCCGCTAAGAAGGTTGTCAAACCTTCACAGGTTGATGTACTTACTCAAAATGGCGAAGATAAACTCACTCTCATTACCTGTACGCCCGTGGGTACTGATTTGAATCGTTTGGTAATTACAGCAACTCCTGCTTAGTTTTTAGACATTTCACAACCCGCTTTGTAGTTTGACAGATGCGGGAAAACCCAGTAAAACTGCCATATGAAAATCGCAGTTCTACTTTCCGGTGGCGTGGACAGCTCTGTCGCCCTGAAATTACTTCAGGAACAAGGGCATGATGTCACGGCTTTTTACCTAAAAATCTGGCTGGAAGATGAGCTCAGTTTTCTGGGTGGCGACTGTCCGTGGGAAGAGGATTTGGGCTATGTTAGAGCCATTTGCGAGCAAAATAATATTCCACTAGAACTTTTAAATCTTCAGAAAGAATATCATGATCAAGTGGTAGCTTATTCTATTAATGAAATCAAAGCCGGCCGCACACCAAATGGAGATTTACTCTGCAATTCCAAAGTAAAATTCGGTAAATTTTTTACTAAAATCAGTGATGATTTTGAAAAAGTTGCTTCTGGCCATTATGCCGACAAAGTCACGATCGATGGTGTCGATTATTTGGCTAAGGCCAAAGATAGTTTTAAGGATCAAACCTATTTCCTGTCACATCTCGATCAGGCCCAATTACACCGCGCTCTTTTCCCGCTCGGTCCATATCTCAAATCCGAAGTTCGCGAATTAGCCAAGAAATGGAATCTGCCGAGTCATGCCCGCAAAGATAGCCAGGGTATTTGTTTCCTTGGTAAAATCAAATACAGCGATTTCGTTAAACATCACCTTGGCGAAACGCCTGGCGATTTAATCAATTTTGATACTGGTGAAAAAATTGGAACACACAAAGGTTACTGGTTTTATACCATTGGCCAACGCAAAGGGATTGAACTTTCTGGAGGTCCTTGGTTCGTAGTGAAAAAAGATCTGGTAACCAATAAAATTTACATTTCTAATACTTATCATCATCCAGAGAAAGTCCGTGATCAATTTGATGTCGGAGATTTGCATTGGATTTCCGCTCCACCAACTGAGGAGCAGCTTCAAAACATGCAGGTGAAAATTCGCCATGGTGAAAAACTCTACAATTGTGCTCTCAGTAATTACAGTGGGGACTCTGTCCATATTCAGATTCAGGGCTCAGATCAGGGCATAGCGGCAGGCCAGTTTGCAGTTTTCTATGCTGGGAATCTGTGTTTGGGGGCTGGAACCATTCTATAGCGGCTTAAACTTGCCATTAAGTGATTTTCTGCTAAAATTAATGGTATGACTACCAAGGCACAACATTTAGTTGCAGTACTTGAGAAAAAGTTCAAAATAGATCTCGATGGTTTAGTTGCATCTATTAAAGAGTACAATAAATCCTTCAATGAACATAAATTCCTGGAGGCTTTTGCTTTTGCTGCTGAGGCTCATGACGGTCAAATACGTAAGCAGCAGGGTCTTCCATACATCACCCATCCCTTTGAGACGGCTAAAATCCTTACTCAGATTCATGCTGATGAAACTACTTTAATCGCCTCACTTCTTCATGATGTCCCCGAAGATACAGCGTTTACTCTAGAACAAATTGAACATCGTTTTGGAAAACAAGTGTCTTACATGGTGGAAGGAATTACCAAACTCAGCAAAGTTCATTATCGTAATGACATGCAGCAACGCGATATTGAAAGTATGAAAAAACTTTTTGTTCACATGGCTGAGGATCCACGTACCATGCTGATTAAATTGGCAGATCGTCTCCATAATATGCGTACTCTGGAGTATATGGATAATCCAGAAAAACGCCTACGCAAAGCCCGCGAAACTCTCGAAATCTTTACGCCAATTGCCAATCTGCTTGGTATCAAAGATATTCAGGCGGAATTGGAAGACCTCTGTTTCATCAACCTCTATCCAGAAGACTACGCCAAGACCAAAGAGGCTGTTCAGCGAGAACGCAAAAAACATGCCAAAGATGTAGAAAAAATGTGCCATCAAACTGAAGAAATCCTCGCTGAACACAAAATTGATGCGATCGTTTATGCCTATCAGGAAAATCTCTATCAAGCCTATAACCATATTCGCCGTGATAAAAAGACTTTCGATGAATTGGAGCTTACTTACCAAATCAATGTTATCGTTGATACAATTCCAGTCTGTTACGAAGCGCTTGGCCTAATTCATGGAATTTTTAAGCCAAATCCAGGTAAATTCAAGGACTATATTTCTCTTCCTAAAGCCAACGGTTACCAGAGCTTACACACTACGGTTTTCGGAACTAATGGCAACCGCGCCAAGTACCGCATTCGTACCAATCAAATGCACTTTGAGGCACAGTATGGCATTGCAGCCAGTTATTTTAACAATGGAGGAAAGAAGAAAAAATGGTTCAGCTCGGATGATCCTCGTTCACAATGGGTAGAGGAGGCAATTGCTATTCAAAAAGAACCAATTGCTGAGTCAAAATACTTCGACGAATTAAAAAATTACGTTTTCCAGGATCGTATCACTGTTCTTACGCCTCAAGGTGAAGCGCTTGATTTGCCCGAAGGTTCCACTTGTATTGATTTTGCCTATGCCATTCACTCCGAAGTAGGGAATAGATCCATTCGCGCCGTGGTAAATGGTAACAATATGCCGCTCGATTATCGTCTTCAAAAGGGTGATGTAGTAAAAATCATTACTACGGATTACCCTAAAGGTCCAAGTTATGAGTGGCTTAGCTTTGCCCGTTCTCCGCAAGCTTTAAAAAAAATTCGCGAAACTTTCAAGCGTGAAAGCCAAACTTCTAAAATTACTTTAGGCCGCAAAATTCTCCAAAAAGAATATGATCGTGGTGGTTTCGGTTTGATCAACAACCTTTCCAAATGGCGCATTCAAAAAGTGGCCAATCAATATCCTGGCTTAAATATTCGTACTACTGAAGATGTTTTAGTACATCTTGCGGAAGGGACAATTATGCCTTTGGAGGTAATGAATTTACTTTATGCTTCTGAAACTTTACCAATTGCCAAGCCAATTTCTTCAACTACTGAGAAAGCAGGAAAAAAGAGATTAATCAAATTTAATATTCGTCTCATCTGTCATCCTGATGCCAATTTAACCAAGTTGGCAGAAATTACTGCCAAGAAAAAAGATCAAATTTTCCTGCTATCTTCTACGGTCAAATATCATTACTTCAGCAAAAAAATTTCTATTAACTCTTCCATGCTGGCTAGCAGTTACAATGATATTTCTCTACTCTGTAGTGAGCTTGAAAAAGTTGATGGAATTGAAGAAGTTAATCGTCAATTCCTTTCCAAAAAAATCCTTTTCCTCTTTGGCAGTACAACTACATTCCTTTTCTGGGCTGCTCATCCCATCTTGATCAACAACATTATCAATGTTTGGCCTATTTCAAGTCAAGAAAAAGCCAGTCTGAGTAATATCACTTTATTCGCTGGTTTATTCATACTCTTCGGCTTAATTATGCTGCTTAAGCATTACACGGAGAAAAATTTCCCAGAACTTCGCGACACTAATCGTCTCTGGCAAATCACCTACCTGCTCAATATTTTCGCTTTAATTACAGTATTCCTGGAAATTTATCTCTATCACCTCCAAATCGATAGCCTCATGGGAATTTGTGCTATCACCATCTTTTTCGCCTATTTAACTTGGCAATACCTTTTCCAACGAGAAAAACAGTTTCACTAGAACAACCCACTAGCTTCCATGGCGGAAATGCATCACATCACCATCTTTTACTATGTACTCTTTGCCTTCCAGGCGCAGTAAGCCTTTTTCTTTTGCGCCCTGCTCGCCGCCATAAGTAACATAGTCAGCAAAGCCAATCACTTCAGCTCGAATAAAAGTCTTTTCAAAATCAGTGTGAATTACACCGGCGGCTTTTGGTGCCGTGTCACCTTTGTGAATAGTCCAGGCACGAACTTCCTTTACACCAGCTGTGAAATAAGTCATAAGTCCAAGAGTTTCATAAGCTGCTTTAATTAAGGCATTCAGACCACTTTCTTTAATACCCAATTCTTCCAAAAATCCTGTTGCTTCTTCATCAGTAAAATTGATTAATTCTTCTTCTACTTTTGCAGAAATAGGAACTACTTTAGCACTTTCAGGAAGTCCCAAATCTTTTTTAATCTGTTCAGGAATAATTGTCTTCAAATCCGCCTCTGATACATTTAAAATATATAAAAATGGCTTACTGGTAAGTAAATGCAGGTCAGTAATTTCTAGTTTTTCATCATCAGTTAGACCCATATTGATAACTTTTTTCCCAGCCTGCAATTCTGCTTCAACTTTTTCTACTAATGCAGCATAGACAACTTTCTTCTTATCTCCGGATTTGGAATCATTTTTTGCTTTCCCAACTCTTTTAGAGATAGTTTGTAAATCTGCCAAAATAAGTTCTGTTTCAATAATTTCCAAATCTCTACGTGCGTCCACGCCACCATGTACATGAATAACATTGTCATCTTTGAAAAGTCTCAGTACTTGGCCAATCGCGTCACATTCACGAATATGAGACAGAAATTGATTTCCTAAACCTTCACCCTCAGAAGCACCTTTTACCAGGCCTGCAATATCTACAAATTCCACCACTGCAGGAACTACTTTTTCTGGTTTAACAATTCCCGCTAACTTTTTCATTCTTTCATCTGGAACTTCAACAATTCCCACATTTGGATCAATTGTACAAAATGGATAATTCGCTGCCATAGCGGTGGCAGACTTGGTCAAAGCGTTAAATAAAGTAGACTTTCCTACATTTGGTAAACCAACAATCCCAATCTTCATATTAAATTTGGCAAAATTTTAGCCCCCGCAGCATACCAAAATGAACCGCCAAGCCCTAATAAAGCGTCTTTAAAATAATTGGCAAAATTAATTGATTGTGTTATAATGTTATGAAAACTTTAACCAACCCACTATGTTAATTAAATTATTAGGAAACCAAAACCTACTCACTTTGATGCACGCTCCAGAAGCACCAAAAGCTCCAGAAGCGCCAAAAGCACCAGAAGTAGATACTGATTCAAAAGACTATTCCAAGGAAGCAAATCGTCAAAAACTTTATAAAAAAACTGAAGACGTAATAACCGTTCTCAAAGCAAGTGATGATCCAAAACTTAAGGCTAGAGCAGATAGTCTACAAAAAAGTTTGGATCATGCCAAAAAAGAAGAAGAATTCACAAAGAAGGGTGATAGGATAGAAAAACCTGAAGTGGTCGCTAGCAGACTTGGGAGAAGAATAGACGCCATCTTAAAGACGCCTGGTGGAGTTATTTTAGATAATTACAGTATTAATGGTCTCAAGTCAGATCAGCCTGAAGTTGGGCCTAAATTTGTTAATGCTAAAGAAGCTCCAGCGCCAAAGCCTCCATTTTCATTAGTTGGGGTAGCACTTTCAGAAGTTCCAGATCTCGCCAAGACAATGGCCAAAACCTACTCTGAATATACTTTGGTGGCGGGTCAAACAGTAGACAAATATTACACAGCCAATGTTAACGGTGAAGCGGTAGTATATAAAGCATCTATGAAAAAGCGATCAGATAGTGGCAATGCGCTTATTTCTTGGAATAAAGTTAAATTTGAAGATAGTAAGACCCAAGCTTAATTGAAATTTTAAATACTCCGATGAACTCTACAACAATACGTCAACAAATTGATGACTTAATATCCAATTCTAGAGTATTTTCCATGCTCGACAAGTTGGATCAATTAAATTTTCTCAAGCAATTGGAAACTGCCACTGATGAACAAATTTTAGCTACAGTTCAGGTCATCGAAGAAGAAGAAAGTAATCTAATCTTGATGGAGAAAAGAAAGTTGGAAATCGCCAAAAAACAGGTAGAGCTCGCTGAGGCTCTCCGTAAAGATGTGAAAGACGCTGAGAAATTCATGATCAAAGCAAACGAAGCCGCAGAATCTCAGGCCTCTGCACAGTTGCTACGTCAGATGGATGCGGAAATCGACAAACTTGCTCCAACTAATAAAGTTCCCAAAGACAAGAAATTCCTCGGTCTGTTCTAGTACTTCACCAAGATTTTTTCCGGACTAAATTCAACTATTTTAATATCTTTGCTCTCAGGTAAGGCAATGTCCTCTGGGTTAACTGTGTAGCTTCCGCTGACCACTCTACTTGAGTCTAGATTTAGTTTTAGACTGGCATTAGTTAAACCCTCAATGTCTGTTGCTGAGCCCTCCACTGTTACCAAAACATTAGTAGGTAATAATTCTTTTACTGAGCTGGTTAAAGTTTTGTCTTTCACTATTTCCACCATCAAACTCTTTCTCTTTAAATCAGCGCTACTAGTACTGTTATCTGTATTATCTATGTCGCTAGTAGTACTCTCTGCTGGAATTGCAGATTTTTTCCTTCTGATTTCAATTTCCATTTGAATTACAGTTGGATCAAAACTAACTGTTTTTCCATTGAGATTCCATTCCATTGGGGCTTCCAGCGTAACCTTACGGCTGAAGTCAGCATTTTCACTACCATCAAGATTCACTTTAATCGGCAAAGATTTCAGACTACCAAGCAAACTTGAAGCTCCACTTACTTTAATTTTTTCATTGCTCAATTTAACTTCTTTTAATTCAAAATCCTTGTTTGGTATTCCAGTTACAATTGTTTCAACTGTGATTTCTTTACTGGTGTTAGCTTCCAGCTTCAAGCTCAATGTAGCGGGTTCAACTGCCACCACTGACACTTTGGGATTCTTGGAAATGGCACTAATTGGTAAATTATATTCACCTTCAGTTAAGTTTTGCGCATCAACAGATACTTCAAATTCGGTAGGGGAGATTGTTCCAGCTTCATCTTGTTTTCTATAGCGAATTTTCACTTTATTGAGTTCCTTGGCGACGCTGACATTTTGGCTTAGATTTGTTACTTTTACTTGTACTTCATTTGGCAAAAGGAAAACATAATTTTCTACGCCTACAACAAACATCCAAAGTAATAGAGCTGATAAGATCGCCAAGATTCTAATTTGAATATTTTTAAATAAATTCATTATTCCTCTCTATAAACTAATTTTTTAGAAGTTTTCTTGGTAGCTTTCTTAGGAGTCAGAACAATCTTCAGCAATTGTTGCAATCTGGCCAAATCAATATTCTTTTCCAGTCTACCGTTTTTTGCGAAGCTGATACTTCCTCTTTCTTCTGAGATTACCACCACGCTGGCGTCAGTATGGTCTGTTAAACCAATGGCAGCTTTATGTCTGGTTCCCATATTTTTGTCCTTTACATCGAAGCTCGTTGGCAATATGCAAGCGGCCGCAGCAATTTTCCCATTGGCTATTATCACGGCGCCGTCATGCAATGGTCCTTTGCCATGAAAAATCGAAATAATCAGTTCTTTACTCAAGTCCGCCTCCATTTTTACACCATTCTCAATATATTCCTTCAGTGGAATAGCGTCTTGGAAAACAATCAAAGCACCAGATTTTTTCCCAGCCAAAAATTCACAGCTCTCTACTAGTTCTGAAATAAATGCATCTAGTGCAACTTTCTTTTCTCCACTCCAAAAATGTGTGTTACCAAGCCGCTCCAGAGCCATGCGCAATTCCTGCTGGAAGATAATTGGGATTGCCACCAATAAAACAGTGAAGAATCTGTCCAGAATCCAGCCCACAGTCACCAGATTAAGAGCTTTACTAATGATAAAGAAAATACTGATAATTATTAGTCCCAAAAGTACGCTGACTGAGCGAGATCCTTTCAGCATCGAAAAGAGATAATAAATCATCACCGCCACTATCGAAATGTCTATACCAGCCTGCCAAAATGAAACATTTGCATAAACTAGGTTTTGCCAAAAACCAGCTGCAGCATCAGCAATTTGTACAACTATATTGGCGAAAAATGTACTTATTCCTTCCATCAGTCTGCAGTTAATATGCTTAATCTAGCCAAATTTTACCGGTTGTTTTACTTTTTGCAAACAAAAATCCCGCCTCTCTCAGGCGGGATTCTAATCATGAATCTAGCTACGACACTAGATCTAGAAAACTATTTATTAAACACCTTTGCTAATTTCTTTCTGTTAAACCAAGCAATAGTGAGCAAAGCAACTGCATAGAGGTCTTCCGCAGGGCCAGTCTTAGCCAGTCTAGCTGGTGTAACTTCGACGGCAGCAGCCTTCAAATCTTCTGTGGTTGCTTCAGAGCTAGTTGCATTCGTTGAAGTGGTTGCAGCAGTATTAGTCAAAACATCAGTGCCCAAAGCTTGAATTGGAGTACTAGTAGTGCTTTCAGTTGAGGTAGTAGCAGTTTCTGATGCCGAGCCAAATAATGTATCAGTACTAGCGTCTGCCACAGTACTAGTGGCAGCATCTGTAGTTGCCGGTTGGACTGTCCCAAGTCCTACAGCTAAAGTAGCTTTAAGAGCTGGGTTGAATGTTGAGTAATATTCAAATGTCGCGTCTTGATCAAATTTATAGCTGAAAGTGTCACCTGGAGTCATTACTTTGCTGGCAAAACTCTGACCGTCAGTGGATGAACCGATAATTGTTTGGTCAGCAGTACTGGTATTTGTCCAAACTACTGTTGTACCTTTATCGATTTTCAAAGTAGCAGGTTCAAATCCATATAGAGAAACGTCAACTGAAACGCTTGGGCCAGTTGTAGCCGCACTTTCCTTTAGGGTAGATGCGTCAGCGACTGTAGTCGAAGTAGTGTCAGTTGTAGCGATGTCAGTAGTTTTGTCAGCAGTTGTGGAAGTCGTAGTTTGATCAGCACTAAGTACATCTGCCTTCAAACTAACTGGCTCTTGTACCCAGTATGCGATGTAACCTGCTATAGCAACAATTGCTAAAGCTGCAATAATCTTCACTTTAGTTGAAGTAGGCACTTCATCTTCTGATCTTGTTTCAGTTGAAACTGGAGCGGTATTTACTGGCATATCATGACTGATATCCATTTTGGTTGTTTCATTTACTGTGTCATTTGTGTTTTCCATGTTTTTTTGGTCTTAGTTTTTGTAAATCTTCACATTATAGCATAAAACCACTACAAAAACCGCCTCTAAGGGCTATCTGAGGGTAAAAGCGCTCGCCAAAAAAATAATATATTTTGTAACTAAAAAACCCTGGAATGACCAATAACCAAAGCCAGAGTGACCAGATCTGGCGACAAAAATGAAAAATTGCCTATAAATATTTGGTAGAAAATCAATCCAGGGAAGAGGTTGTCTGCAACACTTTAAGGTGTTACCTTGAGGACTGCGTGCCAAAAAATTAGGCAAAAAGTCACAGTCCAAAGGCAACCTGCTCCCTGTTTAATTCAAACTTAGTTTCAAAGTTCTTTAAGCCTTCCTAAGCGAAGTAGCATCAATCGAGGATAAAAAACATTTTCGAGCTCAAAGGGTTCAAAAATACAGACTTAAATACCTGCATCACTACAGATAAACAGTATCTATCGTTGAGTTTTCTTTCTCATTCTTTGTCTTGCGACAAAAGCACAAGATAAAAAATCCAAAAGTTTATTCTAAGATTCTACAGTTTGGCCTCTGGGTAGCCACCAAACCAGCAATCAAAGCACTGAAGAAACCTGGCGGACTCCAATCAGTGATCCTAAACCAAAACAACTTGCTTAGGAAGAGCAGCCACCTACCTGCATATACTGTAAGTATATAAGTATATATGGATAGACATCTGGCCTTCCTAAGAGTTTCTTGTTCACCTTCATTTCAATGATCTTCATAATTAGGCTTCCTAAACTAACTGCCAAGCGTGGGATAACAAACATCTTCGAGCTCAAAGGGGTCAAAAATACAGACTTAAATACCTGCATCACTACAGATAAACAGTATCTATTGTTGAGTTTTTTTCTCATATAGATTGTCTTGCGACAAAAAATATAAGATCAAAATCCAAAAGTTTATTCAAAGATTCTTCAGTTTGGCCTCTGGGTAGCCACCAAACCAGCAATCTAAGCACTGACGAAACCTGGCGGACTTCAATCAGTCATCCCACACCAGAACAACTAGCTTAGGAAGTGCAGCCACCTACCTGCATATACTGTAAGTATATATGGATAGACATCTGGCCTTCCTAAGAGTTTCTTGTTCACCTTCATTTCAATGATCATCATAATATATTAAACTATAAAAACTAATATGTCAATAGTCAAAATGAAGAAAAAGCAACAAAATCTGAAAAAAGTTTGAATTATGTCCGACATTAAGATAAATTTATCCCGCCTTTGGAGCTTATAAACTCTTCAAAATCGCTTCAGAAAGACAAAAACCTCCTAGCCGGGGTAGCTCAGTGGTAGAGCGCAGGTCTGAAGAACCTGGCGTCGGCAGTTCGATTCTGCCCCTCGGCACCATTATAACTACTATCTATATAGTAGTTTTTTAGTATTTTTCTTCATATTGCTACTGAATCCTGCATACTTGTCGAGCGACTTTGGTCTTGCATTTGAATAAGTGGTGATTAAAATTCAATCACCATCACTATTAAAAATGCGTATCACTATTTTCGATACAGAAACGACTGGTTTGCCTGTCCGCAATGAAAGTCTGGAAAAACAGCCATACATCATTCAATTCGCTGCCTTTATGTACGAATACGATCCAGCATCTCGCCGTTTTCAGGAAGTAGAGCGCTATAACACCATGGTTAAGCCTCCTATTCCTGTACCAGAAGAAAGCACCAGAATTAGCGGAATTACTGATCAACATGTAGCAACTGCACCAACTTTTGCTCAGGTTGCAGATCGCATTTTAGGAATATTTGCCAACACCGATTTGGCTGTTGCTCACAATCTCAGCTTTGATGAAGAAATTGTTGGTTATGAATTGGAGCGTCTTGGTAAATCCAAGTCATTTATCAGCAAAGGACGTTTCGACACCATGGAAGGCACCAGAAATCTTTGCAAACTTCCCACCAAGAGTGGGGGATACAAAGCTCCTCGTCTGATGGAACTTCATCAGTTTTTATTAAATGAAAGTTTTGAAGAAGCCCACAATGCCGAGAAAGATGTGGCTGCGCTTGGTCGCTGCGTTAAGGTGCTTTTGCAGGAGGGATTATATCAACCAACACAGTCCTCCAACTCTACTCCGAAGGTAGAAGAGATTGCTCAGGCTTCTTTGTTTTAGTTTCATAGTAGTAGAATAAAAGACAATTTTTTCAACTCGTATTGGTAATATTCACCAAAGAGTGGGTTATATTGTTCGTAAGTTCATTAACCCAAAAATATGTTAAACAAAAGAATCTTGGCCAGTCTGGTCATCACGGGGCAGCTTTTTGCTCTCTCGGTTTTACCCAGCTCTGCCGCAGATAGCACGGATCAAACCAAGGTTTTCACTGACGTAACTGGTGAAACTCAGTATGAACCAGCTATCAAATACCTCAAAGACAATAACATTGTCACAGGTTACCCAGATGGTAGTTTTGGCCCTGCTAAAAATATTAACCGTGCTGAATTTGCAAAAATTCTAATCGGTGCAATTAACTCTGAAAAAGTCGAAGGCAAAAACTGTTTCCCGGATGTTAAGGATCAATGGTTTGCTTCTTACGTTTGTACTGCCAAGAAAATGGGCCTACTTGAAGGTTATCCAGATGGAAACTTCAAACCAGAAGAACAGATTAATTTCGCGGAAGCAGCTAAAATTGTTGCCAACGCTTTTAAATTAAACAAAGGAGACAACGATCCAGCTGTTTGGTTTAAGCAATATATTGAAGCGCTACAAAGAGAAAATGCTATTCCTCTTTCCGTAGATTACTTTGATGAAAAAATCACACGTGATGAAATGTCCGAAATTATCTGGAGAGTTAAGGCGGATGTGAATAACAAGTCCAGCCGTACTTATTTAGAACTCCAGGGGGAAGGTTTGGTTCAAGCCAAGTCATGTGCTGATCTGGAAGAACGCTTCAAAAGTATTGAGCGACCGAATTATCCAATCATGTATGACATGATGAGGGAAGAAGCCATGCCAGCTTCTACTACAAGTAATGATAACAAAACAGCCGCTCCAGCAGCTGACGCTGCTTCCGCTCCAGGTGGTAGTGGCGCTGATGACTACTCTCATACTAATACTCAAGTCGCTGGTGTTGATGAGGCTGACGTAATTAAAAACGACGGACGCTACATCTATATGATCAAGGGCAATAATATCACTATTATTGACGCATATCCTGCTAGCAGTATGAAAGAATTGGTCAATTTCCAACTCGGTAAACAGGAGGAATATTTCTATCCTACAGAAATGTATGTAAGTGGAAATCAGTTGGTTGCTATCGGCACATCATCTGTTAACTATCCAATGCCAATTGCTGAAACTTCTGTAAATACTGATGCAAAAATGATTGCCCCTCCATATTATGGTGGTAGTAAATCAAAGGTTTTCATTGTTGATATTTCTGATCGCAGCAAGCCAAAAGTAACTAGAACAGTTGATTTTGATGGTATTTACAGAAGTTCTAGACGTATTGATAACACTCTCTATCTAGTTATGAATCAATACCCTTATTTCCCATACTATCGTAGTTACAATCAACCAATCACTAACTTCACAGAGTACCTCCCACGTATGACTGACTCAGCCAATGGTTCAAAGGTAGAACAGGTTTCTCCATGTGATCAGATTCGTTTAATGCCAAAGCCACGCAGCTTCGATTATCTGATCACTGCGGCTATTCCATTGGATTCACAAAAGGAGGTAAGCCGTAATGTGATTGTTGGAAATAGCGACAATGTTTTCGCTTCTGAAAACAATCTCTATATCGCTTCTACTGACTGGTCTGGTCCTTACTATTACAACACAGGCTCAAATACAAAGATTTATAAATTTGACTTATCTGCAGGTAAATTAGAATACAAGGCTGAAGGGATGGTCCCAGGAACAGTCCTCAATCAATTCTCCATGGACGAATTCCGCAATAACTTCCGTATTGCTACTACAACCAATACGTACTCTTCAGGCGACGAAAAACAGTCTAACAATTTGTATGTTTTAGACTCTGGACTTAAGACTATTGGAAAAATCGAAAATCTTGCTCCAGGAGAAAAGATTTATTCAGTACGTTTCATGGGAGATCGTTCATACATGGTAACATTCAAGTATGTAGATCCACTCTTCGTAGTTGATCTTGCCGATCCAACTAAGCCAGTTGTTAAAGGCTACTTAAAGATTCCAGGATACAGTGATTATCTTCACCCTTATGACGAAACTCATGTAATTGGTTTCGGTAAGGACGTGGATCCTGCAACGCTCGATTCAAGTGAAGACTTTGTTCATTACAATGATGTCCGTGGCTTCAAGATGGCTCTCTTTGATGTAGCAGACCCAACCAACCCGAAAGAAATGTTCCATGAAATTATCGGAGATCAAGGTACTTACTCTGAACTTCTGTACAATCACAAAGCACTTCTCTTTAGCAAAGATAAAAATCTGATTGCCTTCCCGATTTCAGTCACTGAAATGCCAAAACAGGAAGGTCCAATCTGTAGCGAATACACTTACTCAACTTGTCCAAGCAGTTGTAATAAATACTGCCAGCCAAAATGTACTTATGAAAATGGAGTAACTATCTGTGACAAGACTTGTGATGGCGCCAACAGCTGTCAGCAATCAACTTACGTTTTTCCTAAGACTGTCTTCATCGGGGCCTATGTCTATGGAGTAGATTTACAAAGTGGTTTCAAACTCAAAACAAAAATCACTCACTTGAACTCAGATCAAATCGGCCAACTACTCCAAAACAGCTGGACTGATGCTTATGACAAGACAATTCAAAGAATCATCTACATTGGTGACACTCTCTATACAGTTTCTCAGGGTGCGGTAAAGGCCAATAGCCTCTCCACAATGCAGGAACTTAAATTCCTTGAACTCTCTCCAATCAACTACTTCCTCGACTACGTAACGCCAATGGCTTAGTAATATCTGCCAATCACAAAATCCCCCCTCGCTACATTCAGCAGTTGGGGGATTTTTATTTGGTTTAAAAAATGTTATGCTGTGTCCATGTTAAAAGCTATTCTTATCGACTGCCTGCCACTGGATATCAGTAAGGAAGATGCTGCCTTCAGACTTGAAGAGGCAGAAAGCCTGATTAAAACTTATGGTGGCGTGGTGGTGCTCAAAACCTATCAGAAAAAAATTGCGCCTGTTTACAAAACATATATTGGTGCAGGTAAAATGGAAGAGTTAAAAGTAGAAGCGCAAAAACTAGGCGCCAATATTTTGATTGTTAATAATGAATTAAAACCACTTCAAACCTACAATCTCAGTGAAGAAATGACCAAGGTTAATGTAAAGGTTTGGGACAGAATCGATTTGATTCTGAAAATTTTCCAAAAGCACGCTGAAACCAGGGAGGCTCAGCTGGAAATAGAATTGGCTAGTTTACGCCATATGGGGCCACGTATTTATGGTATGGGTATGGTTCTTTCCAGACAGGGTGGAGGAATTGGTGGACGTGGTATTGGTGAAACCAATACCGAAATCATGAAGCGCCACATCGCCGTTCATGTAAAGAAAATTGAAGAAGACTTAAAAAAAGCTAAATCCAATCGCGAACTGCATCGGGCTGGCCGTCGTCGTAAAAACTTCCAAACCATTGGTATCGTCGGATACACCAATGTTGGAAAATCTTCTCTACTCAATGCTTTGACTGCCAAAGGAGCCTACAGTGCAGATAAATTATTCGCTACTCTCGACACCAGAGTATCAAAGCTGTTTTTGCCCAATGGTCATGAAGCTTTAATCACTGACACCATCGGCTTCATTCAAGATTTGCCACCAACGCTGATCAAATCTTTTCAATCAACTTTGGAAGAAACTATCGAAGCCGATTTGCTTTTACATGTCATTGATTTAAGCGATCCTCGCTGGGAGTATAAAATCGATGTAGTTAATGAAGTACTTGGCAATTTGGGTGCAATTCACAAACCAATTATTTATGTCTTTAACAAAATGGATCTACTCCCTCCCAATGTAGATAAGGCCTATGTCGAAGAGGCTTATAAGCGTTTCCATCCCCAATTTACTTCCACCCTTACTAAAGCAGGTCTTCCTCAATTGAGAGGGCAGATTGAGAAAGTTCTATTCCCGACAAAATAATATCTCGAGGCCTTGAAGTTCTAACAACATCTTAGCCGGAAATTCTTCAGCAGTTTTTTTGCTATTCAATAATTCATCCAATACTTTTTCTTTTTCTGCTCCTGCCATCAAGATTATTGTTTTAGCTGATTGTTTAATTATTTCTGGCGATACTGTTAAACGTTCTTTGACTGAAAATTGATCAGTCTCAGTCAGCCAAACTTTTTTAGAGTCTCCCTTAACTCCCGGGAAAATAGAGGCAAAATGTCCATCGGGTCCAATGCCCAGTATATTGAGCATTGGCAGTCCTAAAGCTAAAATCTGCTGCAAATTCTCTTCATATTGCGAGCGCATCTGCTCTATATCTGAAGTATAAACAGGAAAACAAAAATTTGCTCTCTCCATTAAATCTTCACGTTCATAAAGAGTGTGAAGCACCAGCTTCGTATTAGAATTATTATCATCATTCGGGACTACTCTCTCATCCACCAAAAAAGTTTTTATCTTTTTCCAATCCAAACCTTTTGATTGTCCCAACTGTTTATAAACTGGACCCGGTGTAGAACCACCTGAAAGTCCAATTATCACTTCATTATCATTTTCCAGTACCCATTTATAAACACTTTCAACAGCAGCAGTCTGCCATTTCTCACGATTTTCAAAAGTCTTAACTAAGTTTTGTGGGTCCACCTGTTTCATCAGGATAATAGTTTAATTTAGTTTTTGATCTAATTTTTTCCACACTATCTATTACTTTCCAGGCAGAAATAATTTCTGGAAAACTCAGAAAGAATTTTCTTTCACCTAGAATCACATCATTAATGAGGGAGGCATATGCACCAAGGCATAAGTCACTACGGCACATTAGTCCCTGTTCAAGTTCAATCACTTCAAACTCTTCATTTTCACTATCTCTAAAATCAGTTCGGCGTTGAATTAATTTTAGTTTCAGCATTTCCAGCGGTTTAATTTCAAAAACCAATTTATTGCTGATCGCTTTCTCTCCTTGAATCGGCATTTTTTTGAATTCAATAATGGCCTGAGTTGAGATCTGGTCGAGCTTTTTTCCGCTTCTAATATAAACCGGCACATTGAACCATTCTCTTCTATCAATTTGTAATTTCAATTCACAGTAAGTATCAACTTTGCTATTTTCAGAAATTCCTTCCAAGGTCTTATAGCTTTCATATTGTCCAAAAACTATATCTTCAATTTGTCCAGAAAATCTAACAGCTGATAGAATATTATTTTTTTCTCTATGCAAACTTTCTGTATCTGACTTAACCGGGATATTCATGGTGATCAGCGCCAGCACCTGGAGTAGGTGAGACTGCACCATATCCTTCATGCAACCAACTTGATCATAGTAGCCGATTCTTTGTCCTACATCATTTTGTTCAGCGGCAATAATGGTTATTTTGGAAATTTCTTCAGGTTTGATCATCAAGTTGATCACATTGTTTTCCATACGCAGTTTCAGAATGCTTTGGATAGGTCTTTTACCTAGATAGTGATCCAATAAAAATACTTCTCTTTGATCATAATATTGACCAATTTCAGCCAGCAATTTTTCTGCACTTTTTTCATCTACTCCAAAAGGTTTTTCCAAAACCAGCTTCACGCTTGTGGCTGTTTTCTTTGCAGTTAAAGCTATATTTTTGACGATGTCTCCAAAAACAACCGGTGGCACAGAAAAATACGCCACTACCTCACGCTCCGCTCCTGCTGCTAAATCAACCAGGTATTTGTCGAGTTTTTCAAAGTCAGCTACGTCTCCGTATTGACCTGCAAAGTAACTGATTTTCTTAATCAGCCCAGGAAGTTTATCCAGCTTATGATTAGTTTTTTTACTTACACTTTCTGTAAATTTTTGAGCAAATTCTTCCTGCGATAAAACAGATCTACCATAACCGATAATTTGTACATTCTCTGGTAACTGATCTTGAACGAATAGTTCGTAAATAGCTGGAAATAGCATCAGAGAAGCTAAATCGCCAGTAGCGCCAAATATTATTACCTGTTTCAAAAAATTATTTTTTTGCATGGTTTATTGTGGCCAAATTTCATGAAATACACCTTCTTTATCCACTCTTTCAAAAGTATGCGCTCCAAAAAAATCTCGCAGCCCCTGAATCAAATTTGCCGGACTCTGCGCGTCAGTAATCCCTAACCAAAAGTTGTAGGCTGAACTACTTGCTGGTGCTGCCACTTTACAACGCAGCGTTTCCAACAAGAACTTCTGCATTTCAACATCGTTGTCCTTAACCAATTCTCCCCACCAGCCTTTCTTATTTATGGTTTGAGCCAAACTCACCAGTAAACGGGATCGGATGATGCATCCTCCCTGCCAAATCCGGCATACTTCATCCAAATCAACTTCCCATCCATGCTGCTTGGCTGCGCTTTCAATTAACATTAGCCCCTGTGCATAAGAGATTAAACTTCCAAATAAAATAACTTTGCTCCAATCAATTTGCGCAGCAGATTTTTCAAAACTTCTCTTCACAGCACCATCCATTTTTAGACGGGCCTCTTTCATTGATGAGATTGTGCGAGCATTAACAGCCTCGCCAATCATTCCCGCAGGCACACCAGTCTTGATAGCTTCAATTGCAGTCCATCCACCAGTGCCTTTTTGCGCCGCTTTATCTAAAATCAAATCAACCAGGCTACCCTCAGCCACTTTATGGCTCAAAACCTTGACTGTAATCTCAGTTAAAAATGAACCTGCCTCGACCGGCACTCCAGCAAAAATTTTAGCAATCTCATCGGCCTGCAAACCAGTAGCCTTTCTATTAAAATCATAAATTTCAGCAATCAACTGCATGATAGCATATTCGATTCCATTGTGAACCATCTTTACAAAATGCCCTGCGCCTCCTTTGCCAAGTGGTGCTACACAAGCCTCACCAGAAAAATCTTTGGCTGAGATACTTTGCAAAAGGTCAGCAAATTTAGGCCAATCTGACTTAGACAAACCAGGCATTAAACTTGGTCCATGTAAGGCCCCTTCTTCACCGCCAGAAATACCCATACCCAGAAAATTCACACCTTTAGCTGACTGTTCAGAAAATCTTCTCTCAGTGTCGAGGTAAAAAGAATTCCCACCATCAATAACAAAATCTCCAGCTTCCAAAAATTCATCCAATGATTTCAAAACTTCGTCCACAGCAGCTCCCGCCTGAACCATGATAATAATTCTGCGTGGCTTCTCGAGCGAAGCAACAAAGTCTGACAATTTCTCGTGACCAAATAAATTCTCACCATGTTGTTCTAATAATTCAGTTGTTCTGGCATAAGTACGATTAAAAACCGCCGTCTTTATACCTCTCGATGCGAAGTTTCTAGCTAGATTGGCTCCCATCACTGCCAAACCAATCACGCCTATTTGTGCTTTTTTAATTTCCATATTCATTTTTTAAAATCCCATAAACATTTGTATCAAAAATCAGACCGAATCTGTAGGCATTTTCTTATTCAGTCAAAATATTAAAAGTTTCACGAGCGGCTTTTTCCCAACTAAATTTTGCCAACTGTTTTTCTCCTTCACTAATTAATTTAGAAATATAAACACCATCGGCCACCAGTCTCTTTAACCCCACGCCAATCTCTTCAACTTTGTCAGGGTCAGCCAAAAAAGCGGCTTTGCCTGCAATTTCTGGCATAGAACTTATCTTTGAAGTCAGTACGGGTCTGCGATAGGCAAAAGCTTCCAAAATTGGTAAGCCAAAACCTTCATATCTGGATGGAAAAGCAAAGACGCGACATTTTTCCAGCAAAAATTTCTTTTCATTTTCACTAATATAACCAGTCATCACCACACTTTTTTCCAGCCCCAGCTCGGTAATCTTAGCAAGAATTTCTTCATAGCCCAAACCATTTTTACCAGCCAGAACCAGCTTCCAATCAGGATATTCTTTGAGGAATCTGGCAAAACCAGCAACCAGATTGGCCAGATTTTTTTTCTTTTCCAGTCTGCCTACAAATAAAACAATCAAATCCTTATCGCTCAAACCAAGTCTGTTTAACATTTGAGTTTTTTGATCCACTGGCCATTTGCGAAATAGGGGATTATTTTCACCAGTCATATCGGGTCCGCCATGATAAACCACCCGGATTTTTTCAGGATTACAATTATAAATTCTAATTAAATCTTCTTTCACAGATTCACTAGGGACAATAATCCGGTAAGCTTTTTGGACCGCTCTCCAGGTGCTCCATCTAAGTAGTAGTGAGTTTTTTAAATCATAAACTTTTTCCATGCCGGTCATTTTGAAAGCTATGTCATGAATGGTAACTACTGTTTTCTTGGGCAGCCAAAGTGGCAAAATATGCGATGGAATAAATAGTTCATCAATTGGCCTAAAGAGCATTTCCAGTGAAAGTCTGACCATTGTCCAGAGTCGGGGAGTGGCAATCACTTTTTCCTTCACATTGAAAGGCAGTTCAGGCACATAAGGATTAGCTTTCTGAGAATAAAGAGTCACCTCCATATTATGGTCTCGACCCAATACTGGTATCAAATCATTCAATAAATAATAAGAATACCATTCCACTCCAGTTGGTTCATGAACACTGTAGCGGGAGGCGTCAATGCCCAGTTTTAAAACACTTTTTTTATTCATAATTTGAGTTCTCACTATATCCGATCAGAAGTTGCTTGTCTAGCAAGTACAAGCCCATAAACTTTCTCCCAACCGGCGGCTTTTAAGGCTCTACAAGCTTCTTCAAGGGTGGCTTTGGTGGTACTTATGTCATCTACAATGATTATAGCACGTTCAGTATTTCTTTCATTTGCCTGGAAGAGATCTTTCAGGTTAATTAACCTTTCCTGCCTGGATAAACTCATTTGGGCTTTTGTATCTGTTACTTTGTTTAAAAATTCTTCACACTTAAGTTTCAGGCTGATTTGTCCGGCAATCACTTCGCTTTGATTAAAACCCCTCAATTTCCATTTACTTTGGCTCATCGGTATCCAGGTGATTGCTTGAAATTCACTTTCCAGCCAGCATTTGAACTCTGTTGGCAAAAATACTTTGTCTCTAAAGTTCAACCAGAAATCTTCGATTTGATTATATTTCCAATTATGTAGAATTTCGCTTAGCAGTTGGTTTTTTTGATATTCAAAAATTGCCCATAAGCCATCCAAAGGACCACATCCAGGGCAACTCAAACCACGCTCGCTCGAAGCACCACAATAACAGCACTTATTATTGTCGGAATAAGCTTTTATGTCTGCCAAACAGCTTTCACAAACAGTCAGACCTTCTTGCTGACAGCCAAGGCAATAAAAAGGAAAAAGCCACTCTATCAGGTTTTTAAAAATTTTTTTGATCATTTATTTACAAAATCATTTGCTTTTGTCAGCTTAAAGCAGCAAAATAAACTTAGTATGAAAACAAATTAAACTTTTCGTTATGTCTCCGAGCAATAATTCAAAAATAAAAACTTCTTTAAGTCTCAGCAAAACCCGCCCAGGTAAACCTGCCAAAATTCAGCGCCTGCAGCAAAGAATGAGCAAGTCTGCCGTTTCAGAAAAACCTGCCAACACCAAACCTCAGCGCATTAAACCAGAATCTCGTATCGCCAAAGATGCTCATGTAGACAAATGGCTTATTCCAGCTAGAATAGCATATCTCCTCAATGCTCTCTATTTTTTCAGCTTCTCAGTAGTCTCCTTCATCGGAGTATTCAGCAGCTACAAAATCATTCGCCCGCTTTTCACCCTTCCTTTTGAAACCAGCTTTTCCTCCTTCTTTTTACTAGAAATTGCAGCGCTTTTTGCGTTGATTGGTTCATTGACATTATTCCAGGCATTCCGTAAACCAAGAGAGTTTGCCTGGTTGTACTATTTCTTTTTGATCCTGTTCCTACCTTATGGTTTCGTCTCAAATTTGCTGAAAATGCAGATAGAGTTACCTCAAGATTTCCAAAATTATCTTTTTTTTGATACTATCATTCTGTCCATTTCCTGGCTGGTCTATCTAATCAGCCTAAAAGGTTATCTCTCTCTTAAAAAAGACTCTAACTCTTAAATCATGCAAGACCAAAACCCCTTCCCAACAGATCCAAGCGCTGGTGGCGTCCCAGCACCACAAGCAGAACCTGAAGACAATACTCCTGCTGGTTTTCAATTAGGCGTACTTTTACCTCCAGTTTTAAAAGTAAAAGTCCCTGCCCATACACTCGAATTTGACGAAAATAAATTCCTTCGTTTACTAGCAGGATCAATCTCTCTGAGCCGCGATGAAAAGAAACGTATCATTGAAAGCCTCCCTAAACTCAAACAAAGCCAGGTTGATGAATTAATCCGCATTTTTGAAGAAGAAAGGTACAAATTCTCCCAACTCTCAGCCAAGCATGTCCCACAATTAGAAAAATTGGCCAAACAACATGCCAATGACTGGGTTGACCTCGAAGCTCTTTATCAGGCAGAAAACAAAAAGGCTGCCGACGATGCGGCAGCCGATGAAATTCGTAAGTCTTTAGGACTTTAATTAGCGGGCAGTAGCTTCAAG
>CAUJDC010000018.1 GCA_963169815.1 Patescibacteria group bacterium
CAACTATTTTTTCTTTCCTACGGCATCACCAATAGCTTCTATAGCACGCAAGACTTCTAGAGGTACCATCCAAACTGTAGTGTTTGATTGATCAGAAGAAATGTCATTAATAGATTGCAAAGTACGGAGATGCAATGCACCTGGGCTGGCATTCATGGTTGCTGCAGCTTTGGCCACACTTTCAGCAGCTATAACTTCACCTTCCGCACGGATAATTGAAGCCTTTCTTTCACGTTCAGCTTCAGCAACTTTAGCAATAGTTCTCTTCAGATCTGGTGGAATTGAGATATCTTTAAGGTCTACATCATCAACTTTTACGCCCCATGGATCAGTAGCTTCATCAACCAGTTTTTGAATCTGTGAAGAAATTTGATCTCTGTCGCGCAGTAATTCTTCCAAAGTAACTGAACCAACCACATTTCTCATCGTAATTTGCGCGAGCTGATTTACCGCATAATAGAAGTTTTCAACCTCCAAAATCGCCTTTTGTGGATCGCTAACCTTATAGTAAATAACGGCATTAATCCCAACCGGGATATTGTCCTTGGTAATGGCTTCCTGCTCAGGAACATCCACTGTTTTGATGCGAATATCCACCTTATGCATTGATTGGAAAATTGGTAGAATCAAAGTCCAGCCTGGTCCACGAATAGAGCTGAACTTACCCATGGTTAAAACAATTCCTCTTTCATACTGGTTAACCTGTCTAACCAAGGACATAATCACAACTATGCCCACTATCACCAGAACTAATTCCATGTTGAATGATTTATAAAATATAGGATTGGTAAGATTATGGACTAGAGTGGCTTTATCCCAAAGTCTTTGTTGTTGAAGAATCGGGTTATTTTTGGTATAATTTAAAGATTAATAAGACCAACCATGGCTATTCTCAACCAAATACTTGGAATTCCCACAGCTTTCGCTCAAGTTAGTAATACTGCCAGCCAAACCGCACAAGAAACTGGTAATCAATTTAGTAAATTGATTGGCGACTTCATTACTGGTATTCCTTTCTGGATTGCGGCTATCGTCATTGCTGTACTTAGTTATGGTGTTGCCATTATGGTTCGCCGTTCCATTGAAAATAAATTAGCTAAAGAAGGAGTAGCCGAAGAACATCGTGAAGTACAAATTGTTGCAGGTAGATCAGCCTTCTTTATTGTCCTAGTTATCGGTATCACCACAGCTTTATCGCTGGTTGGTATTGATTTAAAACCGATTGTGGCTGCTGGTGCTTTTGGCCTTGGTTTCGCGCTTCAGGACATTATCATGAATTTGATTTCAGGTATGATGATTTTGGCTGCCCATCACTACACTATTGGGGATATTATTACTGTTAGTGGTGTGACAGGTCGTATTGAGGAAATTCAGACCAGAGCTACTATTATCAAAGCTTTCGATGGAACAAAAGTAATTGTTCCAAATGCTGAGTTATTCAGCAATGTTGTAGTTAGCAAAACTTCCAATCCTTTCCGTAAACTCAGTTTCATTCAGGGAGTAGGGTACACTGCTGACCTCAAACAAGTGATGGATTTAACCCTAACAGTAGTAAAAAATATCCCTGGTGTTCTGGCTAAGCCAAGACCAAAAGTAATTTTCACTGATTGGGATGATACTTATGTTTTGTTTAAAATTAATGTTTGGATTGAATCTAAGGGAGGGATGATGGTTAAAGTAAAGAACCGCGTCATTATGGACATTTATAATGCTTATAATGAAGCCGGTATAGATGTTCCTTATCCAATTCAAACTATTCACATGGATAAAGGCGAGGAAGAATTTTCTCCACAGGATCAAATCGATAAAAAAGTTTCGGAAATTAAAAAGCGTATCAAAGACAAGCAACAGGTTGCGGATAACAAAACTATTGTTGCGCCTACAGTGCCATTTGCTCCAGTTCAACCGATCGTTCAAGCTCTTCCGACTGCTATTGAAACCACTCCAAATAATGCTGGCCAGGCCTGGTTACAGCAAGCTCTGGTACAACAACAAACTCAAACTACCGCAGCACCAACAGCGCCAACAGAACCAGCAGCCAACGTCATCGTACCTCCAGCACCACAGCCTAGCGCTTAGTAAAGCGTTTGTGTGGATTGCTTTTAAATAGATGTTTGAACTGATAAATCAAAGAGTCTTTGACATGTTGGCGTAATGTCCATTTCTGGAAAAAAGCCAGAAATCCGCCATCGCTGGCGCGACGTCCATCGGCATGCACAATTACTTCTGGGTAATAAACCACTCTATAGCCCTTTTCCCATGCTCTAAAACATAAATCAGGATCTGACATGAAAATAAAATAGGCTTTATTTAGTCCATGCAATTCGTCCCACAAAGACTTTCTGACAATCCAAAAAGAAGATTGCAACCAATCTACATCTTGAGTTTGATCATAATCCAAATGCTGCATTTCATCATAAGCTACCAAGTCTTTCAAGATTGGCAGTCTACGCAAATACGTTCGACGAGCTACCTGTAGGAAAATATTTGGGAAAGCTCTTACTGTCATGGCCACCTTGCCAGTATCATCATTGATTTGTTTTGGTCCAAGTATGCCAATTTCTTTATACTTGGAAAGATAATCAACCATTTTCTGCAAAGTATGTTTGTCAGCCCAAATAATGTCCGGATTCACAATCAATAAATACTCTCCCTTGGCCATTGTAGCGCCCTGATTATTAGCGCGAATATAGCCTATATTGGTCTCATTTATATGTAATTGAACATTCGGAAACTTTAGTAGAGTCTTGAGTTTTTCAGCATTTTCCGCTTGGCAGGAATTATCAACAATAATGATTTCAAAATCAAAATCTGTAATTTGCTTCTGTATACTTTCAACATTCTCACAAACACGTTTACTTTTGCGGAAATCTAGAATTACTATCGAAGCTTTGGGCTGCTTAGGCATGAGCGCTTTGATTTAATTTTTCCATTAATTTTTCTCGCCCCCCAGCCATTGTAGCAATATTATCTTTAATTACCAAACCACCTTTTTCGCCAGTCACAAACTTCTTCTCTTCAATGTCTTGAGCTATTACCAGTCCAGCACCAATCATGGAATCAGCACCAATTTTCACGCCTGGCATCAGGCTGACATTAATTCCCACTCTAACATTGTTTCCACAAAGTAAACCGATTTTTTGGCGTCCAGTGTCGATCTTTTGATCCTTCACATGCACTTTGACATTCTCTTCATCCAAACGCAAATTCCCAGTCACTGTACCCGCTCCAAAAGAAACATTCTCGCCAATCACACTATCTCCAACGTAATTAGAATGAGTCCAAGCCTGCCCAGCTAAATAGCTGCGGGCAATTTCTGTGGAATAGCCAGCCACGCAACCTTCGCCCAAAAAGCTTTCTCTAACGAGAGCATTATTGGCTACCAGAGAGCCTTTTCCCAGATAAGCAGGTCCTGAAACCACGGCATTTTCTAAAATCTTCACACCACTTTCAATAATCACATCGTCTTTGATCACCGCAGAATCAGCTTTCTGTAAGTCTCCTGCTATTGCCGCGCCTTGTCTGCCCCTCCAACGCAATTCTTTTTCAAATAACAGCTTTGCCGCCTCATAAATATGCCATGGATATTTAATCGGCTGCCATTTACCTAGATAATGAGAAACCTTAATAATTAATCCCTCCTTGAGCATATTATCCAAAGCAGTTTCATAAATATCATCATATTCTGAATGGGCGTCGTTGACGAAATTCATCAGTATTTTTGCAGAAGGGTGATAGTGCACGACAATATTAATCAAATCCGATGGTTCATTTCCCGCGCCCGGTTTTTCCACGATTTTCTGTAATTCATTTTGATCATTAATCACCAGGTATCCGCCTGGAAAGTAGCTACTAATTTTTTGTCCTACAATAGCGCTATGGCCAGGATTCTTTTCGACAGTGTCCAACAGTCCAATATAAGCACCTAATTCCAAAATATCATTGGAGCTGACAATCAATACCCCTTTGTCTGTTCCTTCACTATCAAAATATTTTTCTAGGGCAATGCTCTTCAAAGCTCCAGCACTGCCATGATCAACCTGCTGCATGCCTACATCAATTTTTGCTCCATTCATAGCAGCCACAAATTTCTCACTCTCTGCTTTAATTGCTTCAACATTGTTTGGGCTGCCAATTACTAAAAAATCTCTACCGCCAGCTTCAAATAAAATTTCCAATTGATGGCGAATCAGGGTTTTTCCACAAAATTTCAACAGTGGCTTTTCATAAAACGGCTTAATACGCTCGCTTTTGCCACCTGCCAATAAAACGATTTTCATTGTTTAAAAGTTAGCTACTGAGGCGCCCACTTGTGACGTCATCCAGAAAAACCAGATCAAAAATGCTATACCTACGGCAATTCTATAATAAGCAAAAACCGCCAAAGTGTGCTTGCGTAAATAATTCATCAAGAAACCGATTGCAGCCATGCCAGCCAGGAATGAAGTGCTAATACCAACAATTAAGATGTCTGTAGGAGGCATCAGGAAGTCTCCCTTAATCACTTTGAGCACGGCATAAGCAGTAGCTGCCACCATGGCCACAGAGCCCAGTAAAAAAGAAAATCTAGCCGCCTTGGCTCTTTCAATACCCATCATTAGTCCAGCCGAAATAGTCGCTCCTGAACGTGATACTCCTGGAATAAGTGCTAAAGTCTGAGCCAAACCAATAATAATCCCTTCCTTGCGGGTGATTTTCTGTCTATTTTCACCACGTTTGGTGTGAATTCTTTCAGCCAATAAAAATACACCAGCCACCAAAATCAACATCACTGGCACGGCAATGGCATTGTAGAAAATCTGATCCAACAAATCACTTAATAGTAGGCCCACCAAAATGGCTGGAATTGTAGCCAAAAGCAGGGTAATGGCCATATCAAAATCTTCATTTTTATGTCCCATCACTCCGCGGAAAAATCCTTTGATCAATACCCAGAAATCTTTGTGAAAATAGATAAAAATAGCCAGCAATGTTCCAAAATGCACAGCGATATCAAAGCTCTTCAGAGCCACCAAATTATTTAATCCAAAAAGGCTTTGTGCCATTAGTAGATGTCCAGATGAAGAAACTGGCAGGAATTCAGTTAAGCCCTGCAAAATACCCATTAAAGCCGCCTGTAATAAAGTCATTTATTTCTTTTTAATAAAGCCGCCCGATTATAGCATTTGACCTATTTAAAATAAACATAAATCGCTCCATAACCGCCATCAGCTGGAGGAGCAGATTCAAATTTTCTGATCCAGCCTTCATGTTCATAATAATTCAGTCTTTCCACCACCACAGGTCTGAGCTTGGATTTCATATCTGCATTGCCACGGCCAATACCAGTGATAATTCTCACCTTACGCAATTTCATCTCTCTGCCCTGTCTCAAGAATTTATTCACTTTTGCTTTGGCGTCTTCCACTGTACTGCCATGCAAATCTAAACTTGCTTCAGGCTTTTCTGGGTAAGTGAAACGCTGCTCTTTTTTGGACACTGGTTTGTCTGGATCGCCATACTCTTTACCTTTGTCATAGCCTACAAAACCTCTTTCTTCAAAAAGTTCAGCAAAACCACGGAAATCAGTTTCCCCACTTTTTTCTACTTTATGCTGTTCGTATAAGTCTTCCCAGGTTTTTTCTCTATTATAGCCTAAATCGTTGGAGTTTTTTTTATTCATGGTAAATCAATACCTCCTTCACTCCAGGGATTGCATCGTGCAATTCTCCAAATAGTTTTTACTCCACCAATAATCACACCGTATTTTTTGATGGCCAAATAACCATACTGCGAACAGCTTGGAGAGAAGCGGCAATAGCCATGCGGGAAAAGCCCTTTCAGCAGTCCATGATCAGGAGAAATGGTCTTTTGATAAAATATAATAAATGGCAAAACCAGATATCTCGGCACATAGAAAAGCCATCTCAGCGCTTTCCATACGGCAGCCATGAGATCGCCTATTAGGGAGTTTTTACCTTGCATATTAGTAATAATTGCCTGGAGATTTCTTCACACCGTTCTGAATAACTTCGAAGTGTAAGTGAATACCAGTAACACCACGTACATTACCAGTTCTACCCATTTTACCGATTACTTGGCCTTGTGTAACGTGATCGCCTACAGATACAGAGAGATATTCCATATGGCCATAAAGTGTCTTTAAGCCATTTCCATGGTCGATGATAATGTGATTTCCATAACCACCACCCCATGTACCACTAGAAGCCTTCACGACAACACCATCAGCAGCAGCCCAAATTGGTGGCTTGTCTCTATTGGCAATATCATAAGCATAGTGACCTGGATGGAAGTATTGAGTAATAGTTCCACGAGTTGGGAAAATCATTGTCTTACCAGTAGCTGGTGAAGAGTCTGAGTTAGCGCCGATTGCAGCTCCAGAAACTAATTGAGTGCTGCCAACATTGGATTTATTAACTCTAGTTGTACTGGCGATTTTGCTTGGATTTGTGCGGTCTATAGCAGTTGGTAATGGTTTTCCACTTGGAATAAAAATAGCCTGTCCTGCTGATAAAGTAGCATCAGCAACCAATTGATTTTGTTTGGTGATTGTATCTGCGTCTACACTATATAGAGAAGCAATCTTCTTCAAATCTTGTCCCTTTTCAACTACATGTGTAACACCATCAACTGGTGGAATAACTAGCTTATCGCCAACTCTTAGTTTGGAAGTTGCAGACAAACCATTTTCCCAAAGTACAGTGTTAGTCTTAAGATCGTATTCTTCTGCAATTGTTGAAATAGTATCACCAGGTTCAATTTCATGAATTAGTTTTCCATTCATTTCAGAGCGGTCAGCCAATTCAGTTTGTGGATTAATCTTTGGAATATAGCCATCTTCAGAAGCCACCATCAGTCCATCACCATAATAAGCATCTACACCTTCGAGAGATGGCGCGTAATAAGAATTGTGAGAATAAGCATTGGCTGGATTGATAGCACCAATCACAAAAAGAGCCGCTACAACCAGACTGTAAGAGCGGAATAGTTTTGTTGTGGCAGAGACGTTTGAAACACGACGATTATCCTTTTTTACAAAGGAGTTGGACTTGCTGATAGTGCCAATATTGAAAGAAGGTATAACCTTTTTCAAAACGTTAGAAGCAGCAAACACTCTTTTGTGACGCGCTTTTCTAGCTTCAATATTTGCTTCTAGCATCAGATCTGCTGTGCCGGATTGTGTATCTTGGAAACTAATAATTTTAAGTTTATGGTCTAATGTACCTCTGTCTGCGCTGATCTATCCACTGATGTGATTCATAGCGCCCAGAAATACTGTTTTTCCCTTGAAACCTCTTATTTATGCCAATTTACTAATAACAGAAGACATCTTAGCAAATTTTGCCTAAAATGCAAGGGGGTATGGCCTAGCCTGGCTCAGGCGATTGGTCTTGGGTGGCTTGTTGCAGGCATTTGCAAAGGAGGTTGAGATTTATGTAAAATATGGCATTTTATGCAATTGTTTTAAGGTACCCGGCATTTGCCTCTGAAGTACATCAATGGAAAGTTGTACATTCCCGGTCAGCGTGCGTGGGGAGATGACCTTTCTTGCCGCGCCCGCGTACCTCGCGTCCTCGCGCACCCGCACCGCACCCGTTGCCGCACCGCACATTTGCCGTGTCCGTCACACATCCGCACTATGGGCGATTTCATGTGGCCGTGTGAACCACAGCACGTGCCGGATCGAAAAAGGCAGCTCGGCGCGCGCATTTGCTGCACCCCCGCGCCGCGCACGCGCCGCGGCACCGCCCCCGCACCACAGCATCGTGCCGGCCGCACCTCGCGCCCTCGCGCCCTCGCACCCTCGCACCCTCGCACATCCGCACTATGGGCGATTTCATGTGGCCGTGTGAACCACAGCATCGTGCCGGATCGAAAAAAGCAGCTCGGCCGCACCCTCGCGCTTCGCCATTCCGATTTCACGACCAGCGATTTTCACCGCCTCAGCGAGTAAATATGTACGCGCTTCGCCATTCCGTGGACAAACTCAGCTTTGTCGCCAATGCTGGACTTTAACATCCACACTATGCGCAATTTCATGATGCCCGCTGCAAAGCGGCGCCAGGAAATGCGGATCATGCCTTTTCGTCAGCGAGTAACGG
>CAUJDC010000019.1 GCA_963169815.1 Patescibacteria group bacterium
ATCAATATCTTTAACTAAATTCTCACCACAATAAACCGGATCAGTGGACTTATCCAACATTGGTGAATTAATCATCATATTGACACTTACCTTCATCGCTTCAGCCCTGTTAACACACTCAGTTCCTCTGAAACTACCATCTTCATAACCAGTTATATACCCCAATTTTTTGGCTTCATTGGCATATTTATAATACCAATCAGTCGGTTTTATATCTGTAAAAGGAGCGCTATAAGTACTCTTATCGGCCATCTCATCTCCAGGTATAGCTTCAAAAGACATTTTCACTAGTTCCGCCCGAGTTACACAAGCATCAGGCTTCCAAGTTCTATCGCCATAACCAACCGCCACCCCTTCATTAATAGCCCAATTAATTCCATCAAAGTATTCGCTATCTGCATTGATATCAACAAAAGTAGTAGCTGCATCTTCCTTCATTGCCTGAGCTATCCCGCCAAGCAACAGAGTTAAGCAAAACGCTACCCTCAGTTTATTTTTGTTTTTCATAGATGTTTTTAGATATCCAGATTCTTCACCGCTTTAGCATGAGCCTGAATGAATTTCTTACGTGGAGCAACTTCTCCACCCATTAATGTTTCGAATATCTTATCGGCATTTTCTGCATCTTCTACAGTTACTTTGAGCATGGCACGACGGTCTGGATCCATGGTTGTTTCCCAGAGTTGATCGGCATTCATTTCACCTAGACCCTTGTAACGTTGTGGATGAAGTTTTTCAGGATTTGGGAAGGTTTTTTTAAGTCTTTCCATTTCTTCTTGAGAATAAGCGTAAACAATCTTTCTATTTTGTTCCAATTTATAAAGTGGTGGTTGAGCAATATAAAGATGTCCACCATCAATAACTGGTCTCAAATAACGATAGAATAAAGTCAGTAAAAGAGTTCTGATGTGGGCGCCATCAACGTCGGCATCTGTCATGATCACAACCTTGTGATAGCGGAGCTTGGTGGCATCAAGAGTTTCACCAATACCCATGCCAAGGGCTACGATCAAGTTTTTAATTTCTTCAAAGCCCAGAACTCTATCCATACGAGCCTGTTCAACATTCAAAATCTTACCCTTAAGTGGGAGAATAGCCTGAGTTTCACGATTTCTCCCCTGTTTGGCACTACCACCCGCTGAGTCACCCTCAACCAGGAACAGTTCGGAGTTTGCTGGATCGCGAGAAGAACAGTCAGCCAATTTGCCTGGAAGTGTCATACCTTCCAAAGCACCTTTACGCACAATCGCATCACGAGCTGCACGAGCCGCTAAACGAGCACGAGCTGCTAATGAACATTTACCAAAAATAATTTTCGCATCACTTGGATTCTCATCCATGTACTGAGCAAAAGCCTGTCCAAAAACATTTTCCACAGCCGTTCTCATTTCAGAGTTACCGAGTTTACTCTTGGTCTGGCCTTCAAATTGAGGATCTGCGATTTTTACGGAAATAATTGCTGTTAAACCTTCACGAACGTCATCAGCAGTTAAATTGTCTTCTTTTTCTTTGAGTAAATTATTAGCTCTAGCGTAGTTATTGATGGTTCTAGTCAAAGCTGAGCGGAAACCAGTCAAATGCATACCACCTTCTGGAGTATTGATGGTGTTCGCAAAAGTAATTACCTGATCATTGAAGGCATTAGTATATTGCAAAGCAATTTCGATATAGCCTTCATCCACAGTTCTGTCCAAATAGAAAATCCCACCAAGAGATTCCTTATTGTGATTCAAATGTTGTACATATGAGCGAATACCTCCTTCAAAATAGAATTGATTTGAACGGCCAGTATTCTCATCACGTAAACGGATAGAAACGCCTTTAGTCAAATAAGCCTGTTGTCTAAGCCGTGCCAAAATAGTTTCAAAATCAAATTCAGTAGTATCAAAAATATCGCTATCTGGCAGGAAACTAATCTTTGTACCTTGTTTTTGAGTTTTATTTGTAACTTCAACCTGACCCTGTGGCACACCGATTTTAAATTCCATTTCATGAACCTTACCATCACGGTAAACTTCGGCTCTAAGCCATTTAGAAAGAGCATTTACCACTGAAGCACCTACACCGTGCAAACCACCAGATACTTTATAACCGCCACCATCACCGAACTTACCACCGGCATGAAGCACTGTTAAAACCGTTTCCAAACCTGACTTACCCGTCTTTTCAACAATATCCACTGGAATACCACGTCCATTATCCTCAACTGAAACTGAGCCGTCTTTATAAAGAACAACTTCAATATCTGTACAATGGCCTGCCATTGCTTCATCGATAGAGTTATCAACGATTTCCTTAATTAAATGATGTAAACCAGCTACATCAGTAGTACCAATGTACATACCTGGTCTTTTGCGCACAGCCTGTAAGCCCTCCAAAACCGTAATGTTCTGCGAACTATAGCTGCTAGAAGTCTTTTGATCCATTATAATAAAATTACTGAGAAAGCGGTTTTTGATTTAAAAAACCTAGCCTATTCTAACTAATATTTATAAAAAAGACAATTGACCTTTATCGTTTAACTTGGTTTCTTTACCCTTGGGACTTTTGGCTTGTTAGTTGAGTTATCTACTTCATTGGTAACTTCAGTTACCTGTCCATCAATCTCTTGACTAACATTTTCCTCATTAATTACGATTGGCTTCTCTATAATCTCCGGCTGAGTAGTAATAGTTTCAATAGAGTTAACTGGCATTACTACTTGCTTAGAAAGTTCAGACCTTAAATCATCAATAGAAACTGTTTCCTGATTATCTTTTTTGAATTGCTCAAAGCGCTGTTTAAATGAAACACCCCGACCAGATGAATTAACATATTCTGGAGAATTCAAGAAACGGTTAAACACGCCATAATCTTCTAGTCTCTGTCTAAATAATTCAGAAACAGCCACCTGTGATTGCGCAGGCAATTCTATACGAGAAATTTCCGTAAAGAGTAAGGCCAAAATATTTTGTGCATCAATCAAAGGCACGTCTCCATCTAAGAAGAAGTTTTCCAATCTTCTTAAGAAATCAATACGTTGAGCAATAGCAGCCTGCACTTCTTCAGTCTTGTCAGAAGTAGAAGGCAACAAGGAAAGATACTTGTTCTCAACAAACAATTTGTTAGTGAAGAAATTCTGCCTATAAAGCAATGGATATTGCGTAAACAAATTATCCAAAGCCTGATTCTGCCTCTGTACTAGAGTAATATTCTTGGTCAATTCTTGCTTGTAACGATCAGTTAATTCTTTAAATGAAGTAAGATATTCATCAAAAGTAGATTTGAGATTCTTAGAATCATTGTTCTCAGCATAATAACCAAGATTATTAATTTTTTCAGTGAGGAAATTAAATTTAGTTTCTAACTCCACTTTACTACTTTTAATAGAGTCCAAATAGATTTTCTGTAAAACCTGCCTTAAACCGTAAAGCGCGTCTGAAGGATTAGCGAAAGATAAATATTCAAATTCATTTTTCACTCTTTCCTGATACCGCATTTTCAATTCATCACCATAAACAATAAATAATTTTCCAGCCAATTCTGTAAATGTATTCAAACGTTCTGTTGCTTCAGTCTTTCTACCATAATCAAACAAATACTGAGCATCATAAAGCAAATCATAAAGTGCTTCCATATTTCTATCCCCTACTCTCATTTCCGAAAAAGTAAATCCATTAGCCAGATCTCTAATACTGCCATCGATTTTATAATTGGCCGCATCCAGAGTTGAGTATTTCAGCCCTCTTGTACGAATCTTTTTCAAACGAGCATCTCTAATCTTAGCAGTTAAAGATGAATCCAGGCTCAAGTTATTGCTAAGCCAATTATCCTTACTCAATTCAGTTTTATCAAAATTAGTATAATTAAATTCTTTAACCAATTTTGAGAAAAGCAGTCTGGCTACAGTCTCTTTATTTTGCGCAATTTTATCTGCGAAAACAGTCATTTGAGTTCCCTGAGGCAAATAGATTTTATTAATCACTGCCTCGTTAAACTCATCAATAACTTTATTCGCTGCATAGTTTTGATCAACAAAACCGACTACCATATCTGCTTCATGGCTATATACTTCAGCACTACGATCTTTGACCTTAACTATGGAAACACTTTGCCCTGGAAAAACCACACCACCATCAAAAACTAAATTCAAATCAGCATTGCTATATCTGTTATTCAGCCAAATTCTTCCTTCTAATAATTTGAAAACAAAGGCAGTTTTTTGTTCATCAACTAATTGCAATTGG
>CAUJDC010000020.1 GCA_963169815.1 Patescibacteria group bacterium
CTATTGCTAAAGAAATAGAACTTGAAGATGCCTATGAAAACATGGGGGCGCAAATGGTTAAAGAAGTTGCGACTAAGACCAATGATATCGCTGGTGATGGTACAACTACTGCCACTATTTTGGCTGAAGCGATCATACTTGATGGTCTTAAATATGTTTCTGCTGGTGCTGATGCTTATGCCCTTAAACGTGGTATCGATATCGGAGTTACAAAAGCAGTTGAAGTTTTGGAAACTATGAAAACCGAAGTAGGTGATTCTACTGAAAAGATTCGCCAGGTTGCTACTATTTCTGCACAAGATGAAAAAGTTGGCGCGCTGATTGCTGAAGTTCTCGATATGGTTGGTCACGATGGCGTAATAACTGTGGAAGAGTCTCAGACTATGGGACTGGAAAAAGAGGTTGTGAAGGGTATGCAGTTTGATAATGGTTATATTTCTGCTTACCTCGTAACTGATCCACAAAGAATGGAAGCAGTTTATGAAGACGCTTACATTTTGATTACAGATAAGAAAATTTCTTCACTGGCAGAGCTTGTTCCAGTAATTGAAAAGGTTGCTGGCGCTGGTAAAAAAGAATTGGTGATTATTGCAGAAGATCTTGATGGCGAAGCTCTAGCGACTCTTATTCTCAACAAGATTCAAGGTAGATTCAGCGTCCTTGCTGTCAAAGCTCCTGCCTATGGCGATCGCCGTAAAGAAATGCTTCGTGATATCGCTATCCTCACTGGAGGTGTGGTTATTACTGAAGAAATGGGTCTTAAACTGGATAAAGTGGAGCTCGATCAACTCGGTCGTGCTGGTAAAGTAACTGCTGATAAAGATAAAACTACTATTGTTGAAGGTCACGGTGAAAAAGAAGCGATTGACGCTCGTGTTGCTGAAATCAAAGTAATGATGGACAAGACCAAGTCTGATTTTGACAAAGAAAAACTGGCTGAAAGACTCGCTAAACTTGCAGGTGGGGTAGGTGTGATCCGCGTAGGTGCTGCCACCGAAGTCGAACTCAAAGAAAAGAAACTCCGTATCGAAGACGCGGTTGCTGCTACCAAGGCTGCTGTTTCAGAAGGTATTGTACCTGGTGGCGGTGTGGCATTGGTTCAGGCTGCCAAAGAAATTTCTTCTCTGAAATTAGAAAACTCTGATGAGCAACTTGGTCTCGAAGTGGTGCTCAAATCTCTGATGGCGCCAATGATTTTTATGGCTGTAAATGCCGGCCTCAAACATGAAGTAGTCGTGCACCTTGTATCTAAAGCTAACAAAGGTTTTGGTTTTGATTTCTCCAAAGTTTCCAGAGAAATGCTCCTAGGTGAAATAGACCTGGAAGAAATTATGGTTGATATGGTCAAAGAAGGGATTATTGATCCAAAGATGGTAACTCGTACTGCTTTGCAAAATGCTGCGTCAATTGCTGGAACATTCTTGACAACAGAGGCTGCAGTTACTGATATCCCAGAAAAGAAAGAAGCAGGTGGAATAGCTGGTATGCCAGGTATGGGAGGTATGGGTGGAATGATGTAAAAATCATTTCTAGCTTCGTCTCACTGCGTCATTGTAAAAAAAATAAGTTCAGCCTGAGTTCTCGACGTGCCGCTATTTAGTAGAAGCGGCCGTATCATCTCATACTGTCTGAACTTTTTTTTGTTTATACCTTGTAATACTCGTAATAAATGATTTTTAGGTTTTTCTTGTTTCCTCGTAAAAAACAAAATTACTGATGTGTTTTATCGAGCACTAAAATGCAAACTTCTCAAATCTGATTTTGCGCTTTGGATATTTTAATTCCTGAGTAAGTATTTGGATCAAACTATTGGACATTGGTATAGGCCCACAGAGATAGATTTCTCTTTCCTGGAAGTCGGACACAAAGTTGGAAATTTTGGCTGAGTTGAGGCGCGTGCTGCCATCAGTTTCAACTGTAGAAATATAATGAATGGGGAAGTTGAATTGTTTGGATAGAGCGTCGAGCTCATTCTGGAAAATTGGTCGTTCTGAGTTTCTATTGCTGTAGATAAGGGCGATGTCGTGTTTGGGTGCTACTTCTTCAATTAATGAACGAATAGGGGTGATGCCAACGCTGCCTGCAATGAATAAATACTTTTTGGCTCCTTTGTCAGAGGTAAAAGTGCCGAAAGGTCCGCCAATAATTACTTTGGTGCCTGCTTTGAGATTAGGGATTTTGCTGGTGAAATCCCCCAAGGCTTTGATAGTGATGCGCAGTTGATTGTTATTTGGAATAGCTGAAAGTGAGAATGGATGAGATTGCCACCAAAAGCCTTTGGCCAGGAATCGTAGGGTAACGAATTGGCCTGGGCGAGCATGCCATTTGGAAAGGTTTTTGGCACTGATTATTACGGAATTGACATTATTAGTTTCTGGAATAATTGCTGTGACCAGGAAGTGAAAGCGAGCAAAATTTACATACGGAGTTAACCAATGGGAAAAAATTAAATTACCAAAAGCGAAGAGATAAAGTGCATACCAGTAGTTCTGAAATACAGTCGAACCGCTAATAGTTGTGCCAAGTTCAACTTGATGAAAAAAAGCGAAGGCGATCGCCAGGTAAGTTAGCAGATGAATGTAATACCAAGTTTCATAGCGCATTTTACTGCGAACAATGTAGATAGAAAGGAACACAATGGCGATGAAAATTGCTGTGGCTATGGCTGCTAGTATTAAACTGTTTGTCTCTAAAAATTGTCCAAATTGTCTGAAAAAATCGAGTTTGGTAACAGCTGCTGTGGAAGCAATTATGATGACTGGATGTAGTATGATTAAAAAAAACACCAAATAGCCATTTAAGCGATGTATATTGGTGAGTTTGTCCAGACCGAACAACTTTTCTATCCAGGGTGCGCGGCCAATTAAAACGATTTGAATCAGAGTAAAGAATGCAGCCATTAAGCCTATTAATCTGCCGAGCGCTCTCGCGAATAATCCGACATTTGCGAACAGCTCAGGCGAGGCTTGAAACCAGAAATAGAGGATCACGCCGAGATTGGTGATAAGTAATAGATAGATGAGAGCTTTGCGAATTTTGGACATTTTGAATTTTAATTGCCACTGGATTATAACATGAGTTTATTGTATATTTTGGGCATAAAATAGAAATACAACCATGGCACCAAAAAAAGCAGTTAAAAAAGTTGAAATCATTGATGAAAGTATTCTTGATTTAAAGGCTAAAGATCGCCTACCATCGAAAACGAAACTATCTACTCAAGCTGATTTTGACGATCATAATGCTGGTTTTAGTGTGCATAGAATCGATTCACGTTTGCCAGTAAGTGGTGAAGCGCTTAGGTCTGAGCCAGAACCATTGGAACCAGAAGTATCTGTCGCAGTAGCTCAATCAAAACATTTTGATCCGACTGAATTTCATGAAAGATTTGATCGATTCTCTGAAAAACTGGATAAAGTAGTGATTAGAGTTGGAAGTCCGAGCGAAGCGCCAGCGCCTTCTAATGTAGCTGCTGATCCTAAAGATTTGATTAAAGTTAAATTTGAAAAGTTTGTTCAACTAGTTGCGACCAAAGATTTTCTCTCAGTATTGGAGAAAAATCGCAATGAAGATGTTATACTTTCATCTAATTTGCTGACAGAATTGGCCAGTGCTATTGAAGATAAAGGAGAACGAAAATCGCCAGTAATCTTTTTAGTGGGCTTGGCTATTGGTGTAATCATCACTTATTTATTGGTAACTCATTAAAAATGGCTTCTAAATTGAAATACAAAAGAATACTCCTGAAATTATCGGGAGAAGTTTTGGGAGGAAAAACTGAATCGGGAATTGATTTCAAATTTATCAGTAAACTCGTTGCTGAAATCAAATCATTGACCAAGAAAGGTCTGGAAATTGCTATAGTAATTGGTGGTGGTAATTTTTGGAGATATAGAGATTTCAAGAACTCCAACCTGGAAAGGGTACACTCGGACTATATGGGGATGCTCGCCACTATTATCAATTCTGTAGCATTGCAGGATGAGCTTCGAGCTGAAAAGGTAAAGGCGGTTGCTTTATCTGCGGTTAGCGTCAGAAAACTTTTGGAAGACTATTCTTGGAGAAAGGCGATTGATTTACTGGATAATGGTGAAATTGTTATTTGTGCTGGAGGTACTGGAAATCCTTTCTGTAGTACTGATACGGCTGCGGTTCTCCGGGCAGGGGAACTGTCCTGTGACTTGATTGTTAAAGCTACGAATGTGGATTATGTATATGATAAAGATCCACATAAATTCAAAAATGCCAAGCCTTATAAGACAGTTTCCTATGATGAGGTTTTGACCAATTCACTAGGGATTATGGATCTGGGAGCCGTGGCTATGGCCAAGGATGCGCAAGTGCCAATCGCTATTTTCAATTTGAATAAACCGCAAAATTTGTTAGAAATAGTGCAAGGTAAAAATGTTGGTACAATTATTTCTTAATTAAGAATCACATGTCATTGGATTTAGTTTTCAAGAATCTCGAAGAACAGTTGCTAAAGGTCTCAGACCATCTCAAAGAACAATATGCTGCTTTACAAATCGGTAGAGCTAGCGCAGGTCTTGTGGAAAGAGTAATGGTTGATTCTTATGGGACAATGCAACCCCTTAAGGCAGTTGCCAGCATCAGTGTTCCAGATGCAAAAACTATTCAAATTCAACCATGGGACAGAGGTTCACTTGCTGCTATTGAAAAAGCTATTCAAATGTCAGATATCGGTTTAACTCCACAAAATGATGGTATCGTTGTGCGCTTAAATATTCCTCCTCTTACTGAAGAACGTCGTAAAGAATTGGCTAAACTTGTTCATAAAATGGCTGAAGAAGCGAAAATTTCTGTTAGAGCTGCTCGCCAAACTGCGATGGATAAAGTTAAATCAATGCAGAAAGCTACTGAATTAACTGAAGATCAGCTCAAAGTTTCTGAAAAGAAAATTCAGGAAAAAGTTGATCATACTAATGAAAGCATCGACCACAACGCTAAAGAAAAAGAAGCGGATGTGATGAAAGTATAAATTTAAATCAATAAAAAAATGCTTTGGATTCTGACCATAATAGCTTTTGTAGTTATTTTCTCTCTGCTCATTCTGGTACATGAATTCGGGCATTTTATTGTTGCCAAGAAATGTGGCATCAAAGTAGAAGAGTTTGGTATGGGATTGCCGCCAAAGATTTGGGGGTATAAACCAAAGCATTCAGATACTACCTATACTATCAACGCCATTCCTTTTGGTGGTTTTGTACGTTTATATGGTGAAGATACTCGTGATGCAAAGTTATTAAAGGTGTCCAATAGTTATGCGGCCAAGCCAGCCTGGATGAAAATTGCCGTGGTGGTTGCAGGTGTAATGATGAATTTTATTTTAGCTTTTGTACTTTTGACTATTGGTTTTTGGTTTGGTATTCAACCGTTGATTGTTGATGATCATGATTTGCAAAAGGCTATTGATAGCGGTGTAATGCAGCTACAAGAAGGTATGATAGTCAAAACTGATGGGGAGAATAGAATTGGTTTTCAAACTGGAGATAAAGTCTTGGCTATTGATGGTAAAAGCGAAGATTTAGCTGGTTTAATGGCTGCTCTCAGGGACCAACAACAGGTTGAATTTTCCATTGAAAGAAATGGACAAAAAATGGAATTAAGTGGAGTTAATCAAGCCCAGCAGAAATTTTTTGTACCATACGATCCAATTGTTCTTCCAAGAATTGTCGTTCTCAATACTGAAGCAGATAGTAAGTTGACTGCAGCAGGAGTAAATAGTGGTGACGCCTTGGTTAGTTTGAATGGGCAGAAGATTTTTGATGACGAAGATCTCAATAAAATGGCCGCAAAAAATACTGACTGGAAATTTGATAAACAGCCTAGCGATTTGATCGCACCTTTTGGTGACTATGATGTTGCTCTGACCAAATTAAAAGTGGTTATTTCCGGCATGACTGCTGATAGTCCGGCTTCCAAAGCGGGACTTCGGAAAGGGGATTTGGTGATGGAAATCAATGGTGTACTGCTTGATGACTTAAATAAATTGCCGGAGGCTTTAAAGAAAAATCCCGATCAAAAAAAAGTTGCTTATAAAGTAGTTAGAGGGGAGTCAGAAATTGAATTTTACATTGATAAGAATGAGCAAGGATTGGTAGGAGTCCTTCTTTCAGAAATAAAATATAGTCCCGTTTTGAAAGCATATACTTATACTGATTCGGTTTATTATTCAATTCTGAAAATAAACGATATGAAGCTTGGTTTGGTCGAGGCTCCTGTTGAAGCATTTAAAGAGATGGGTAGACTTTCTGTCTTAACTGCCAAGATGTTTGTAGGAGTATTTGCGAAGTTATTTACACAGTTTAGCGTGCCTGAAGGAGTGGCAGGTCCTGTGGGTATTGCTCAAATGACTTTTGTTTTTGTCCAGGAAGGTATTCTCTCTCTGATTAGATTCACGGCTATACTTTCGCTGAGTTTGGGGATCATTAATATTTTGCCATTCCCAGGTTTGGATGGGGGAAGATTGATGTTGATTGTTTTGCCATTAATCTTTGGCAAAAAATTAAATCATAAGTTAGAGGCTATTATTCATTTGATTGGATTTGTTGTCTTGATGGTCTTAATTTTCCTGGTTACTTTTAATGACATCGCCAGACTTTTCTCCAGCTAATTTTACTTCGACTTGCCAGATAATTTTTAGTATGACCTGGTGGCTCTGGAAGTTTTAGCTGCTTTGTTTTGTAATTTACTTTTATATCAATAGATTGTGGTTTATGTGCAAAACTATTACCTTATCTAGTCGGCGCAAAGTTACTGTAATGTCCCTTGAAAAGTATTTCTAAAGATAATAATATCCCTTCACGCCTAGATAAATTTCAGCAAAATTTAATGCAAAATTTAGCCCAACAAATTGATAAAAAAGCAGTCTGGGAACAGATATTAGGGCGTGTTCATATGTTAATTGATAGAGGTCACTTACTAACTATTTTTGTAAATAGCGCTATTCTCAGTTATGAGGACGGTGTTCTGACAATTGGTTTTGCTTCTATCATTGGGCCTGACTATGTACGTGAAAAATATCATGGAAAGATTTTGCCAATTATCAAAGAATTACTTCCTGATTTGAATGAAATCCAGTACGAAATGAGGACTGCCCTTAGTGACGCGGAGTTCCCTGAAAAACTTTCTATTGATGTCTTTATGAATGTCATTGGAACTCAACGCAAACAGCGTAAAGTTCCAAATAAACAGGAAGTGGTTTTAGAAGGTGGTATGCGCAGTAAAATGCTTAATAAGCGTTACACTTTGCAAAACTTTATACCTGGCAGTGAAAATAGACTGGTTCACGCTGCCTGT
>CAUJDC010000021.1 GCA_963169815.1 Patescibacteria group bacterium
ACTATTCACACTCTACGCCACTTTCTTCACATAACTTTCCACACCTCCCTGCAACACAGTCTCATTATCGAATTTCATCGGTTCATCCAAAATAGCCATTCTAGCTTTGGCATAATCTCTGATATCAGCAAACTTTTTGATATTCTCATCAATCTGTTGCAGAGCCTCTTTATATTTTTGTTGCAGTGGAGCGCTGAGAGGCGTCTTACCTGCAGCATCATCCAATTTCTTTTTATAAAAAGCGCGCATTTCTTTCTCATCAAAACTATCCGGTGAATCAAGAATACTCTTCTCTAATTCCTGAGTATCATTTAACTTCGCCTTTTCAATATAATTTGGTGCTTCTGGTGCCATATATTTGTACTTAAAGTTTTTTTAACATATTTTCCGCGCCAGTTAATTCTTCATTATGAGCAACACTCTCAGCTTTAACTAACTTTTCCTTCTGGTCCTTCGCAGCCACTTCCTTAAATTCAGTAACGACTTGATCAGTATCTTTGACAAAGTCTGCATAAGCTTGATGAACAAGCTCTACTTCCTGTTGAAATGCTTGAATATAAGAATCCTTCTCAACACCCTGAGCATTGAGAATTTTATTACGCGTTTCTTCGTCCAATTCCTTGAAAGAAACCGATTTTGTTAGTAATTGTTGATATTCTTCAAAAGTCATTTGTTTTTAGAGAAATCTACAAATTATATCACAAAATAGAGCATTTCACTAAATCAAAAAGCCCTTTCAGCCTTCATGGCAATAATAGGTGATTTTTATTAGCTTTTATGCTATAATACAAAGATTATCAAATTTATGACTGCCACATTACCAACTTCTACACCTACATCCTAACTCTGTGTTATAATCAAAATAAACAAATAAAAAAATATGGTTCTCCTCGACGTAATAAAAATGGGCTACGACCTGGTTAGTAGCAACGGCAAGAAGAAAGACGGCGGAATGATGGAATCCATTACTGGCGGACTTTTTGGAAAAGTTACTGAAATGTTTGGCGGGGGCAAAAACCCAGAAGCCATGCAGCAAGCCAATGAAGTTCGAGAATCATCAGAAAAAGAACGTGCCGGTCTAGGTACTGAAATTTTCAAGTCAATTATGCTCAGAGAAATGCCACGCCTATCTGCCATCAACGATTTAGGGCGTATGGCTACTGGAAACAAAGCTGCCGAAGTTGTGCCTTGGCAAAATGAATTTGAAACAATAACTGCTTTACTCCTTTTAGTCCCTAACAAATGGAAAAAACCTATCACGGATTTTATCCTGGATAAGTTACATTTCCGTAAAATTTTTGAATATTGGCCTGGACTCGATGGTATTAGTGGCAAGATCGACCTGCCTATTATTGGTAAAAATGGTATTCTCAACAAACTCCCTGGCCTTGGTTTCGGTGAAGGAACCCCTATTCGTCAACGCATCATGAAAGGTAGTGACCCGGACGCCGTTATCGAAGCTCTTCGCGTCATTCATCAAGATGTTTTTGTAACAGGTAAAGTTTCTTTCGATAAGCTTAAAGAAATAACCGGTGGCAATGCCAGTGCCCTGGCCATTCTCGGTGTAGGTGCCGGCGCTTTAACCGCTGGTAGCGCTCTAATTGGTGGATCAAGGGAATCTGCTCCTCAAAAAAGCATAGATAGCAAGGGCAATACCATCATTGTTGGCAAAAAAATCTCTGATTATATCAAGAAAAATCCTGAAAAACCTCAAACCAATATGCAAAGCCATTTGGTTTCTCTGCTCACTGAGCTCGGCGTCATGGACAACGCTGAATTGGTTAATGGTGAATGGGAAAATAATAATGAGGAAGTCACAGTTTCATTCCTCTACGATGGCGCCAAATATTATCTGACATTTGATGACGATATTACCAAGACAGACCTTACCCTGAAAAACTCTGACGGTCGTCAAATCCTCGACACTTACGATATGTGGGACTTTGAAGCAGATTGGTCAGCCAAGAAAATTCGCGAAGCTATTGCCACGAGCCCTGGACCTGCTGAACCAGTTAAAAAACCGGAAGCAAAAGTCGGTCCAAAAGCAGGCAAGAAATCTGATAGCAAAATAGAAACACCTAAATCTAAATAATTATGGCTAAATCAATCAAAAAACCGGATCTAATCGACGAGATTCTTCAATTAATGAATCTTTCCTCTATGTCTGAACAGGAAAAAACCATCTGGCAAGTTATGCTGCCAAGCATGAAGGAAAATGAAATTCTCCAATTCAAAGCAGTTTTAGAAAAAGAAGTTAAGCAAATGACTAATATTTATTTGGGAGCCCTTCAAAAGAAAAAAGCCTAATATGAATATCCTCGAAAAAGCCCAGGAATTCTACAAGAATCGTCCCCTTCCTCAAGTTCAAGATAACAGACGTAAATTAGCTGTGAAACAATTATTGTTAGTAATTGAAACTGCTCCTTTTTTGAGCCCAAACGAAAAGAAACAAATGTCTGAACTGATTCCCATCTACACAACTGGAACCATCAAAAATGTTCGCCGCAGTTTGGTTCAACAGGGATTTAATTTTCTACGCTTAAACCCAGACTTCAAAGAGTCTATCAGCAACTGGTTAAACAGCTTCGCTTCCAACTAGATTTTTCCAACTTTATCTTTCTTCAAAACCAGCTTCACCATCAGGAAAAACAGGAAAGCGATTATTATGAAGTTGATAAAAGCCGCTAGCACTGCGCCAAACTGGAAAGTGACTCCATTAAAAGTCCATCCAAATCCCCTGATCGCTTCAGAAGGTATTAACAGTTGCAAGGCAGGAGTAATAACACCAACTACAATTGATTGAACCAGTCCAGTCACAGCAGAACCAATCACCAAACCAGCCGCAATTCCAATTACCTTATATTCGTTTAAGAATTCTTTGAATTCATTGATAAAACCATGAGCTTTCGCCGCTTTTTCTTTGATATTTGCCATATTTTTATTTTTAATTCTAAGCATGAATTTAGCTAAAACTCTCTCTTTTTTTTAGCTAACTATAAACATATATAAACAAAAAAGCCGATCAAGTAAAGTTCAATCGACCATTACCAACTTGTCTTAGACTTGAAACACATTGCCATCACCAACTTTTCGCTATAAGCTTTAACCACGCGAAATTATTTTTCAAAACAACCATGGAAAGAGTATTAATAAAAAATTTAGTAGATCACGTTGGCCAAGAAGTAACAGTCGCCGGCTGGATGTACAATAAACGTGGCTCAGGAAAAATTTACTTTCTCCAACTTCGTGACGGAACTGGTACCAGCCAGGGTGTTGTCGAAGCTTCATCTGTTTCCCCAGAAGCCATCGCCGCCTGCGAAAAACTTACCATGGAGTCTTCCGTAAAAGTTACTGGCAAAGTCACCGCTCATCCTAAACAACAGGGCGTTTTTGAATTACAGGTTTCCAACGTAGAAATTATTCAATTGGCCAATCCAGACTATCCTATTTCCAAAAAGGAACATGGCATCGACTTCTTACTCGACAATCGTCATCTCTGGCTCCGTTCTTCCAGACAATGGGCCATTCAAAGAATTCGCGACACTATCATTCGTGGCAGTATGGAATACCTCCATCAAAATGATTTCATCAAATTCGACTCCCCTATTCTGACCCCAAACGCCTGCGAAGGAACCACTGAACTTTTTGAAATCGATTACTTTGAAATGGGTAAGGCTTTCTTAAGTCAATCCGGCCAGCTCTACCTAGAAGCAGCCGTAATGTCACTTGGCAAAGCCTATGATTTCGGACCAGTTTTTCGCGCTGAAAAATCCAAAACTCGCCGCCATTTAACTGAATTCTGGATGCTCGATGCTGAAGCCGCTTTCGCCGATTATGAAGACAATATGAACACTCAGGAAGGGCTGATCCGCCATATTTTAACTAAAGTTCTAAAAGAAAACTTTTCAGACCTAATGATTTTAGAACGCAATATTGAAGCATTGGAAAAAGCCAATCAACCATTCATTCGTAAAACTCATGCCGAAGTTGTTAAAGAACTACAGGCCATGGGATCTGACATTAAAGAAATGGATGACCTCGGTGGCGACGACGAAACTATGTTGATGAAAAAGTATGAACAACCAATGTTTGTTACTAAATACCCAACTGCCATTAAAGCTTTCTATATGAAACGTGATCCTGAGGATCCTACTCACGTGCTCTGCTCTGACTTACTCGCCCCAGAAGGCTATGGTGAAGTTATCGGTGGCAGCCAGCGTGAAGATGATTATGATAAATTGCTCGAACGCATTCACGAACATAAACTTCCAGAAGACGCCTTCAGCTGGTATCTCGACTTACGCAAATATGGCTCAGTTCCTCACTCCGGTTTCGGCTACGGTTTAGAACGTCTAGTAACTTGGATTTGTGGACTCGAACATGTACGTGAATCAATTCCATTCTGTCGCACTCCTTATCGCCTGACTCCGTAAATAATTATTAACGCAGCAAGAAGCAAGCCCGAACACGATGTCCAAGCCAACAGAAAAAGAGAAAGCTTTCGAATCCCACCTGGCCTCCAACCGCCAAGCCTTTCATCAATACGAAATTCTGGAAAAATTTGAAGCCGGTATCGTCTTAACCGGCGCCGAAGTAAAATCCTGCCGTGCCAAACAAATCAATTTGAAACCGGCCTATGCCAGCGTCGAGTCTGGCCGCGTGATCCTCAAGAAATGTCACATTTCTCCTTATCAAAAAGCGATTGACGCCAGTACTTACGAGCCAGAGCGTCCTCGTCAACTTTTGCTCAACGCCAAAGAAATTGTCCACCTCGATCGTCAACTCTCAGAACAGGGACTAACACTCGTCCCTCTCAACTGCTACCTCAAAAAAGGTAAGGTCAAAATTGAGCTCGGCCTTGGCAAAGGTAAAAAAGTTCATGACAAACGCCAGGACCTCAAGAAGAAATCCCAGGATCGCGAGATTTCTCGTCATTTCCGTAAAGGATAGATTCATTGGCCAGCGTCAACTTCATTTAATTCACACCACCCTATGGCTGTGCTAAATTTAGCTGGCTTTAACTTACCTTGAAACATGAAAAAAATCGTCGCATCTTCCTTTTTGCTTCTGGCCATAATCACTGGTTGCAATGAGCAGAAACCTACAGTTACCATTAGTCAAGATGACGCAAGACCGAGTTATAAAATGTTTTTAATAACGCCAGAAAAAATCAGTCGCAACGGCGAAAAAATTGGTTGCGGAGATGGAATTATCAGCGTCCCAGTCTTTAGTGAGGATAAAGTCGACACAATCAATGAAAAACTAAGCTCAGCTTATAATCAACTTCTCAATTTTAAAACAACCAAACCGCCAGAAGACGATCAACTCAATGCACTTGCAAATTCTGATCTCAAGCTCGATTCAGTTGATTTCAAAGACGGCAAAGCCACAGTCAATATCAGCGGGCAACTCTCACTTAGCGGCGTTTGTGATAATCCAAGAGTAGAAGCGCAACTTTTCACAACTGGTTTACAGTTTTCTACCGAGGTTACCAATCTTGAAATCAATCTAAACGGCAAGCCACTCAAAGACGCTCTCAGCGTGAAATAATTATACCAAATTAATTAATGCCTAAAATTAATCCCTCAATTTTTCGTGCCTACGATATTCGTGGTACTGCCGATCCAACAGAACAAAAACCTCAACCAGACCTCACACCAGAAACAGTTAAATTAATTGGTAAAGGTACAGCCACTTACCTCTCCCGCACCTATGGCGCCAAAAATATGTTGGTCGGCCGTGACAATCGTTTGCATTCAGAAAAACTTCAACAAGCATTTATCGAAGGCTTACTCGAATCTGGTTTCGATGTGATTGACGCTGGCCTGGCCAGCAGTCCAATGATTTATTTTGCTTCCTGCCATTATACTCCAGACACCGCCGCCAATATCACTGCCAGCCATAACCCTAAACAGGACAATGGCATTAAGATCGTTCAAAAACACGCTCACTCAGTGGCCGACCAAGAGCTACAAGAGATTCGTAATATCATTGAAGCCGAAGATTTTCTCCAAGTAGCAACCCCAGGTACACTAACAACCAATTCTCTAGTAGCACAGGATTATCAAAATAAAATTGTCGCCATCACCAAAATGGCCACTGCCAAAGGCCGTCCACTCAAAGTAGTAATCGACGCCGGCAACGGTGTTGCCGGCCCATTCGCCCCAGCTATTTTCCGTGCCATCGGCTGTGAAGTTACCGAATTATTCTGCGAACCAGATGGTAATTTTCCCAACCATGAAGCCAACCCTGAACATGCTAAAAACATGGTCGACCTCGGCCGCAAAGTTGTCGAAATTGGCGCAGACCTTGGTATCGGTTTTGATGGTGATGCCGACCGCGTCGGTGTTGTAGATGAAAAAGGTAAACATTATACAGCCGAATTCCCGATCATGCTGATTGCCCGCCAATTACTCAAATCCCACCCTGGCGAAAAAGTAATTCATGATGTCAAAGTAAATCAGGCTTTAATCGACGATATCAAAGCGTATCAAGGCCAACCAATTATGTCCCGTGTTGGACATAGTTACATCGAACACCGTCTCAATGAAGAAGGCGGAACACTGGCTGGCGAGAAAAGCGGCCATCTTTTCTTTGGTAAAAAATTCTTTGATTATTATGGTTTCGATGATGGTATTTTCGCCGGTATCAAAGTTATTGAAGCCCTCAGTCACTACACAGAAACTTTCTCAGAAATTTTTAAAGATATTCCAATAAAACCAAGTATTCCTGAGCTAAAAATCTCCTGTCCAGATGAGCGCAAACATGATGTCACGGAAGCCGTCAAACAACACTTCCTCGATCTCTATAATGCTGCTCCTGAAAATCAAAAACCTTTCGAATGCATTACCCTCGACGGCATTCGCCTGCAATTCCCAGATGGCGCCTGGATACTATCCCGCTACTCCAACACCAGCCCTTATTTAACACTCCACGCCGAAGCCCCTTCAGAAGCCCGACTCAATGAAATAAAAGAGCTGGTCTTCGACCAGCTCCATAAATTCCCCGAAGTTAAACTTCCTTAGGCCTGGGTTTAAGATTTTGCCTTACCAGTCAATTTCTGGTAAATGGGATCCTGAATAGAGCTCAAGAAATCTCTACTATTAACAAGGAAATCGTTCTCAGCTTTGTAATAATAACTGACAGCTTTTTTTGTTTCATCATAAACTGCAGCAAAGTAGAAAGTTTTTCCATCAATATCAACATTCATTCTTGTCACTGCAAAGTGATCTTTTGGCACTTTATCGAGGCCAGCTTTGATTTGCTTCATTGTTTCATTATCAATACCTGGCACTGAAGCAGTAAATTTCTTACCACCATCCTTGTTCAAAGCGATCAAATCAGCACGGGCATGATCATCAGTTCTCTTCATTTCTTCATCCAAACTATTATTTTTCTGTTCTGTTTCTACTTTGTCTTTGAGCTCATCGACTTTTGGCATAAACTCATCCATTTTCGCTTTAGCTGCATCTGGACCTAGTTGTTGTTGCTCTGGTCCTTTCTCATTTCCCATAAAGTAAACCATTCTTTTATTAAACATCATTTTTGGGGTTAAATTTTATTTATTTAAATAATTGTTCAAGCATACTTTCAGCTTTGTCTATGTCTTCTGCTCTTTCTCTAGCTTCTTTTTCATGCAAAACCATTCCTTCTTGGCGTAGCTTCTGTAAATGTTTGGTCTTAGCTTCAGCGGCTGCTTTCATTTCATCTGCTTTATTGCCAATTCTTCTAATCGCCTCTTCCACATCTGCATCTGGTCTGTCCCTATAAACAAGACAGGCTTGCCAAATATCTTCTTCCTTCATTCCCGCAAAGGAGACCGACACCTTGGCTGCTTCTAACAAATTTTTTAAAACAATTTCTGAAGCCATTTTACTGATTAGTTGGGTTATAACTCTGCTCTACTTCAAAGCCAGGTAAGTCCTTAGCAATAGGTTTGTAGAAGAAATTAACTGGATATTCATTGGCCAAACTAGTGGCAATTCCCTTGCTGGTATAATATTTCGATTTAGTTCCAGAGCCGCCACCAGCCACCAGATCCGCATCTGGAGCCGAAGCCGCGTCATACAATTGAGTTGCATCAATCTCATAACCTGAAGCAGCAGGATTACAGCCATTAGCAGGGTCAGTACCACTGGCCTTGAGTTTCTGATCACGAGGAGCATTTGCTACCGCACCTGGCCCTTCGCTACCTGTACATGTTTCCAAGCCTGGGCCGTAATAACGCATATAGTTAAGGTCAACCACTCTAGCCCTACAAATATCCGCCAATGTTTCACCCATATCTGAAGCGATTCCATAAGATGAACAATAACTTCCGGCAGCAACACCAGCGCCATTTTCATCAGTAGCCGGACTTCGTGAAGCATTACCCACACCATTCATCGAAGCTACAGTACCTTCAAATACCAATTGATTTGAAAAAAGTGTCTGTCTACCATAGTCATCAACCACATCACCTGCGTACAAACCTGTTGTGTCGTAAACATTAGCACCTGTTGATCTATAGCTTTGCATCAGTCTATCAGCATAAACATGGACATTTGATAACCAGGTTACCGGACCATCCAAATAAACAAATCCTTCATTCTGTTTATCACCTTCCAGATTACGCAATGCAATCAAACCAATTTGTGAACCATTACTAGCAATGATATTTGATTTCACAAATAAGCTACCATTTTCCACAATGAAAGTTTTCTTGGTTCCATCTGAGAGTGTACAATCAGCACCACAGTTGATAGCCAAGTTAGAACCTTTCACATAATAAACCTTACCAGTTACCAATTCGGTCAATCCACTCGCTGCTGGCGAAGTTAAACTTGTGACGGTAATTTGAGACGCAGACGGAACAGCATCGCTTCCTGTAATTGTTTTTCCACGAGTAAATTTAGAAACATTACGTAGTATTTGTTCACGTTTGAGATTACTGGAGATGTTACCCAAGCTTCTAAGCGAAACATCAGCAGCTTTCTGAGCAAAGTCAGTAATATAAACACTCCCTTGTACATTAGCTACTGGATTGAGCAACAAACCCGCCTTAATACGAGGAAGCTTGTTAGCAAAGTAAGTTACTACCTGCCCAGCTACCTGATATGAAATCTTTGTGTAGAGATATGGACCAGCATCAGCTGTAATTGCTGCACCCGGTTCACTAGAAGATAATTTACCGTAAACTGATTCAGGCACTCCACTGCTTGCTGGCAAAGTCGTTGTATTCAAAGCTGATGGATCAAATTTAAAATCAAACACTCCACCATTCTGTAAACCCAGATAACCAGTCGCATTCAAGTTACTGATTTTCGCAGGATCCCAAACTGCAGTCCAATCAAACCTTTGTAGAGATTCTGGAGAAAGAATATTGATGTATTTCAACAACTTACTTCCATCAAAGAAATCCATCGCTGTCACATTATACATAGGCTTGAAACTCACCGTGGAACCACTAGCAGCTGCGTAATTTCTAAGAGTACAGTCTGAGCCAACAACATTTCCATAAATACAGTAGCCTGGACTAATACCATCAATACTGTACTTAAACATCATTAATTTAATTTCCTTAATCTTCAACTGATTTTGAGAAGTTTTAGTTCCGTCATAACCAGTCACATCACTATAATAGAACTTCTCATTCTGCATATCTGTCGTAGCATTGCTTTCTGAGGTTGGCGCAAAAGAGTAAATTCTAGATCTCCATTCTGTATCAGCAGCGTTGTAAGTAAAATCAGGAGTCATAGTGAAAGACTTCTTCACTGGACCGGCATTACTGGCATTAAATTTTGGTGTAGCCTGACTTTGGCTCGCAGCGGTAGTCTGATCAAAATCCACATCATCTTCCCAGGTGATGGCAATTCTTCCACAATAAGCATATCCAGCACTTCCTGATTGATACATATTGATAGTATCTGCAGCACAATCACGCAATTGTGTGTTATCTGCTTTGACGCCTGCATCAACGAAGCCGACATCAAAATAATAACCACTAGCAGATGCGCCATCAGCGTCCGGCACCTTAGTTTGATCCGCTAAAACTCCACAAGTACTATCCAAATCACAATTACATTTCGATTCGCCTACAGCAAATGGCGCTGCATGTTTCAAATCATTAGGAGCACAAACATTTACATAATCCAAAGCAGGCCCTGGCATTGGTGGATCCGAATCAAACCAGAAAAATCTAACTCCACCAAAATCCAGCCAGCCGACACTATCAGCCCAACCATATCTATCAGTCGCTGGAAAACCAGTACTCACCAACCCTCTACTCATACCGCTCGGAGTTGGCTTCATCTGATGAAAAGCACTATTGAAACTAATATAACCAATATTATCTCCCCAAGCGTAACCGCTCATCGTCACATTGGTAAAGTCAGGAGTCGATGCGGCAGGAGTGGCATTAAAAGTCACACTATAAGCTTGTGATCCACAAGCATAGCCAAGATTAAGCGCCCCACCACCACCAGGACAATACAAACTAACCCAACCAAGGTTACTATCCCAAACCCAGCCTTCAAGGCGGTCCGGGACCATTACTCCTCCGCCCACATCTTTCATTCTCACGCAGGCTTGAGCACCAGCTGCTACGCCAGTGTCATCAAAGTCCATCACACCACCATTGGCAACACCACCAACCAAAACCGCTGTAGTAGCGCCAGTTACATCATAACAAGGTGGATTTTCATATTCATGTGCTCCAGCTGCCAATGCTGTCATAGTCCCAAACAACAGACTCAAAGCGGTAGCTCCAAGCAGTGAAAATCTTTTCAAAGATTGATAATAATGTTTCATGTCTATTTTAATATTTATTTTTCCTATTATTTTATCACAAAAACACCGTTTCAACAATACCTCTGCCCAATCTCTAGCTCCCACTCCAGTATATTGATCAGTTGAGTCTCTCGAGGCCCACCCTTCCTGCTCACACCGCATCATCGATAACGTCGATGTTGACGAACCTATTATCGGTCTCACGATCACCTCTCTATCACGAGATAGTGGGTGATTTCGGCTATTTTGAGGATAAATAACGTGAATTTGTCTCCAATTTCAATTTGACTCAATATCAAGAGTATCGCCCAATAAACATTACAGTCGATTAACCGCAACACAAAGCCAAAAAATGGCAATAACCATTAAAAGTGAGTCTACAAGCCATAAATTAGCGACCGTTTAATCATCAAGTCACCTACTCAACACACCTAAAACGTCTTACTAAAGGTCATCCCTTGCCTTTTACCTTTCGACTTCTATAATCGTTTCAGTCTAATTCTTAACCAATAAGACCTATGACAAAGCAAGATCTCGTAAACAACGCTGCTTCTGCAGCTGGTGTTACAAAAAAGGACGCTGCTGCTGTCCTCGATGCTCTTTTGGAGTCTGTAACTAAGTCTCTCAAAAAGGGTGAATCAGTAACTATCACTGGCTTTGGTACATTCCGTGTATCAAAGAGAGCTGCTAGAACTGGTGTAAATCCTCGCAATCCAGGCGAAAAAATCAAGATCCCAGCAATGAAGCTTCCTGCTTTCAAGGCTGGTAAATCTCTCAAGGACGCTGTTAGATAATTCTAAATAGCGAGCTTGACGATTCGAGCCCAGACAATGCATAGCATTGCTAAGCGAAGAAAAAATCGGTGGAAATGAGGGGCAATCCCGAACTTTCCACCGATTTTTTAGTCAAACCTCTCTCCGGAGGTTTTTTTGTTGACTAAATTAAGGCACAGCTATTACACTACAGCCTTCTGTCAGGCTTCCTATGAGGCCAAATCAGAGATCCAACACAACCCAAACCAAAGAAAGACCTTCATCAATGTCCAAAATTTTCCACCGGAGCCTTTTCGAGAAGGCTCTCGAAGACGGTCAGAAAGACTTCAGTAAGTGCACCCTTTCTGGTATCGATTTGAGTGGGCTCACTCTCGATGGCCTGGATTTCACCGGTGCCATGCTCGCTGAGACACAATTCAAGAACTGCATCATCAAGAACTGCAAGTTCGATGGAGCTTGTCTCTTTCACGCCAATTTCAGCAACGCTGACATGACCGATAGCGACTTCATCAACGCCAACATGTCCGAAGCGATTTTCAACTCTCTCAAGCAGGCACGAGACCTAAATTTCAGCGGAGGATCCTTCACCAGTGCAAAGCTGAGCAACAGCACTTTCAGCTTCTGCACACTCGACAAGTGCAACCTTTCGAACAGCAAACGCGACGGCTTCAAACAGGACAACACCCGCAGCTCCAAAGGAGCAATCTGGTGAACCACCATCTCCCCTGCCCCCCACTCCAGGAAGTATCAGGAGTGCGGGGCGAAGGAGAATTTCTTTGGCTTGGGTTTCATCCAAGTCATAAATTCCGTAGGTTTTTTTTAAGTACCTTTCAAATACACCCGCAAGTCGTCTGCAACTTGCTTTTTCAGAACCAAACCCGTAAATTCTAGTGGCAACAATTACCAAGACAAAATGCCAGGAAATCTATTGCAGCAAGCCCTTGAAGAAATTCAAAAAGCTGACACTACTACCGCTCTCAAAGATGTAGAAGTTAAATATATGGGTCGTTCAGGACAAATCACTGAACTCTTAAAAACTCTCAAAGATCTCAGTCCAGAGGAAAAACGCAGCAAAGGCCAGGAGATTCAAACCCTTAAAACCGGCTTCACTGAAGCCTATTCAACACGCGAACGTTATCTCCAAAAAGCCGAAATTGATGCTAAGTTAAAAGCAGAATTTTTCGACATTACTTTAAATGAAATTAACCCTACTCGCTCACTTCAAGCGGGTACAATTCATCCTCTTTCCCGCATGCAACGTGAGGTTGAACAGCTTTTCGCCGAAATGGGCTTTCAAATTGCCGATGGACCAGAAGTAGAAAGTGAATATTATAATTTCGAAGCATTAAATATTCCGAGTCATCACCCCGCCCGCGACATGCAGGACACTTTCTTTCTCGATCATCCCAAGGATGAAAAACATGGTCATCTTTTGCTCCGTACGCATACTTCTCCAGTCCAAATTCGTATGATGGAAAAGCACGGTGCGCCTCTGCGCATTATTATTCCTGGACGTGTTTTCCGTTACGAAGCAACTGATGCCACGCATGACAGTACTTTCAATCAAATCGAAGGTCTCTTCATCGACAAAGGTATTGGCCTCGCCCAACTCAAAGGGGTGATGAATGAATTCCTTCAAAGATTTTTTGGTGAAAGTGATATCAAAGTCCGTTTCCGTCCAGGTTACTTCCCTTTCGTGGAACCAGGCATTGAAATGGACATGCTTTGGAAAAGAGGTAATCACTCCAAATGGCTGGAAGTTGTAGGCGCCGGCATGATACACCCGAATGTTCTGAAAGCAGGAGGCCTCGATCCAGACCAGTATCAGGGCTGGGCCTTTGGCTTTGGTCTCACTCGTATGGCCATGCTCAAATACGGGATCGACGACATTCGTCATCTGCATTCCAACGACTTAAGATTCTTAAATCAGTTCTAATACTAATATGAAAATCTCCGTAAACTGGCTCAAAAATTACGTAAACATCGATCCAAAAACCGACTGGAAAACTTTTGAAGAATTACTCACAGTTCGCACTGCTGAAGTTGAAGAAATCATCAACCTCTCCAAGAGTTACGACAACATGGTTATTGGTAAAATCGAATCCATTTCAGCTCATCCAGACGCTGACAAATTACGCGTCACTCAAACCAATGTCGGCTCAGAAACACTACAGATTGTCTGTGGCGCCAGCAATATTTTTGAAGGCCAAACAGTAGCAGTAGCCCTCTCAGGTGCCATGGTTCGCTGGCATGGTGAAGGCGACTGGGTAGAAATCAAACCAACTAAAGTCCGCGGCGTGGAAAGTAATGGTATGATTTGCGCCGCCTCAGAAATCGGTCTAAAGGATGAAATTGACGGCATCATGGACCTCTCCCATCTCAAATTCAAACCAGGCACCCCTCTGGCTGAAGCTTTACAAAAAGACGATGTACTTATCGACATAGAAAATAAAACTCTCACTCATCGCCCTGATCTCTGGGGTCATTATGGCATGGCTAGAGAAATCGCCGCCATCACTGATGAGAAATTAAAGCCCCTGACTTTCTACACTCAATACAATCAAAAACTTCCAGTAATAGTTCCAGTCAAAGTTGAAGCAAAAGAACTTTGCCCACGCTATCTCACTGTGACCATTGAAGGCATCAAAGTAGAGCCTTCTCCTGAATGGTTACGCACAGCTCTGGAAAACACAGGTAACCGTTCCATCAACAATATTGTCGACGCTACCAATTTCGTCATGCTCGAACTTGGCAATCCTTTACATGCTTTCGACACAACTAAAATCGATGGAGGAATTCATGTGCGTCGCGCCAAAAAAGGCGAAAAAATCGAAACACTCGATGGCGAACAAAAGGAATTGGATACAGACACTCTAATCATCGCAGATGATAAAAAACCTTTAGCCATTGCTGGCATTAAAGGTGGCTTACATTCTGGTATCTCTCCTGACACAACTTCCATCACTCTTGAAGCTGCTAACTTCAATCCAGTTTCTACTCGCAAGAGCTCAACCAAACTCGGTATTCGTACTGAAGCCGTACAAAGATTTGAAAAAGACCTCGATCCACTTTTAGCTGAACAAGCTTTAGATCGTTTGGTTAAAATCATTCTCGATCTTTGTCCAAATGCTGAAGTAAAAAGTTCTAAACAAGATTTGAACAATTTCGTTTATAAAGCTCGCCACATTAAATTTGATCTAAAAAAAGCCAGTCAAAAAATCGGCGTAGAAATTTCTCCAAAACTGGCCCAGGAACTTTTAGAAAAGCTGGAGTTCGAAGTAATACTACCGAAAACTAAATCCAGCCAAATCATTGAAGTCACCGTTCCAAGTTTCCGCGCTACCAAAGACATCAATCATCAGGACGATTTAGTTGAAGAAATCGCCAGACTTTATGGTTACGAAAAAATCCCAGCCAGCCTTCCAGAAGTTGGCATTCGTCCTGCCGCACCAAATACTGAACGCCGCGAAAAACACCAATTACGCGATTGGCTAAGTTTAGAACTAGGTTTCAAAGAATGTGTTAACTACTCTTTCTACAGCCTCAAAACTCTGGAAAACGCCGGCCTCACCGAAGCAGGACATTTAAAGATTCGCAATTACCTCTCAGCCGAACAAACTCATCTCCGCACTTCTCTTCTTCCAAATCTCCTCCACTCCGCCAGTGAAAATCTCAAAAATTTCGACGAATTCAAATTCTATGAAATTGGTCATACTTATCGCCATGTTCAACAATTCTTCCCACTAGAAGAAAAAAATCTGGCGGGTTTAGTTGTACTTTCCAAGAAAAACAAACAGGAACCTTTCTATATTGTGAAAGCAACTATCAATCAGCTTCTAAAGCGTCTTCAACTAACTTCTCTCCAATATGGACCAAGCAAACAAATGAGTCCACTCGCCCACCCTAACAAAACTGCCAGCTACACTGATGGCCGCAGCAAACAGGAAATTATTCAAATTTTCGAATTACATCCAGCTATTGCCGCCAATTTCGGTTTAGACAAATGCAAAGTTGCCTGTTTCACTCTCAACTTCACTCAGCTCCACCCTCTGCCTCGCGCTGAGCTTAAATACCGAAGCATTCCACGCTTCCCTTCTATTCAATTCGATATCTCAGCCATCATTGACGCCAACAAAGAAGTAGCCGATTTCGAAAAAGCTATTCGCAAAGCCGACCCAAATTTAATTCGCGATGTTCAACTCTTTGACCTCTATCAGGGTAACAATATTCCAGAGGGTAAAAAATCCCTGGCTTATCAAATCACTCTGCAAGCTTTGGATCGCACTTTGACCGACGCCGAAGTAAAACCGGTTCAGGAAAAGGTTTACGCCAACCTTAAAGGGCTTGGTGCTGAGATCCGCGGCTAGTAATAAACCATCTTGACAGACAATTGTAAATAAGGCCGGTTTTTGCTAAAATTTTCGCGTTATTTAAAGCAAAATACTAACTTGTTAAACAAGTATCAGGTCCGTCGCATAATGGCCAATTTGCAGCGTTTCCGTGAAAAGCATTTTACTACTCAACACGGGCACACCGACTGGAAGAAAATTGTCTTTCTAACTGCCATCGCTATTGGCTCTTTTATCATTTTTTGTGTACTGGCCTTTGCAGCAACTATTGCTATTCTTTCGGTTGGCCTCCCAGATGTTCGCGACCTCGACAAACTCTCCGTCGCCCAATCCACAACCATTTACGACCGCGAAGGTAATATTCTTTATGTAAAATACGGAGCAGAAAACCGTGAGTACAAAAAACTCAGCCAAATTTCCGAAAACCTGGTTCACGCTACCATTGCTATTGAAGACGACCAATTCTACAATCACCCTGGTTTCGATATGTTTGGTCTCGCTCGTGCCGTTTTTTCAGCTGGTAAAGCTGGTGGTGGATCCACTATTACTCAGCAATACATTAAACTTACCTTCCTTAGCTCAGAAAAATCTATTATCCGCAAAGCCAAAGAGCTTATTTTGGCTGTACGTCTCGAAGAAGCTTTCGACAAAGACACCATTCTGGAAAAATATCTGAATAAAATCCCTTACGGAAACAACGCTTATGGTGCGGAAAAGGCTGCTCAGGTTTATTTTAACAAACATGCTAGTGAATTAAACTTAGCTGAAGCCAGCATTCTCGCAAGTATCCCTCAAGCGCCAAGTTATTACAATCCATACGGCCCAAATAAATTCTCCCATCTCTCCAAAAATATCGACGCCGAAGAGCTCAGCCGTCGCAACATTAAATCCGAGTCAGATCTCGCTACTAATGAAGTAAAAACCGGTTTAATCGGTCAATACATTGACGTTGGTAACAATCATAAAGTTTACTTGGCCGGTCGTTCAGACCTGGTTCTACGTCGTATGGTTGAAACTGGCAAAATTACCGAGCTGGACAAAGAGGACGCTCAAGAACAAATCCAAGCTATTGAATTCAATGTCTACAAGCCCAACATTAAAGCTCCTCACTTTGTCATGGATGTAATTCAGGAATTGGAAGATCGTTATGGTAAGGAACTAGTTGAAAATGGGGGGTTAAAAGTTTACACAACTATTGATCCAAAACTTCAAGAAATTGCCGAAGCCGCCATCGATAAACGCGCCAAAGGTTACACAGACAAATACAATGTTAAAAATGAAGCTCTCATCTCAATGAATCCAACTAATGGCCAAATACTGGCTTTAGTAGGTTCAAATGATTATTTCAGCAAAGAAATCGACGGTAAAACCAATATCGTTACCAGCTTCCGCCAACACGGTTCAACTTTCAAGCCAATCGTTTACGCGGCCGCTTTCCTCAATCGTTATTCCCCTGCCTCAATTGTCTTTGACGTACCAACCCCATTCGGAAATGACTGGCCAAAAAACTTTGATGGCAAATTCCAGGGACCAATCAGTCTCCGCAAAGCCCTCGGCCAATCTAGAAACATTCCAGCCATCAAAGCTTTCTTCCTTGCTGGTGAACAGGCCAAAGTTTTACCTTTCGCTAAATCTCTTGGTGTAAAATTCCTCGACGAAGAACGTGAATACGGTTCCACTATGGTACTTGGAACCCCTGAAGTTACGTTAATGAGTATGACCAATGCTTTTGGTACTTTTGCCAATCAAGGTATTCATCATGAACCTGTTTCAATCCTCCGTGTTGAAAATGCTCAAGGAGAAATACTTGAAGAATGGAAGGAATCAGAAGGTGAAAACGTTCTCGACCCACAAATCGCTTATCTTATCTCCAGTGTGCTTTCAGACCGTACAGTTAATGTTGGTTCAAACCTCAATGTTGAAGGTCAAATCAATGCTGCTAAAACTGGTACATCGAATCGTAAAAACGGTTCACAATATCTACCACATGACTTGCTCACTATTGGCTATACTACAAATCTCGTAACTGGCGTTTGGGCTGGTAATAATGACGATATCAAAGACGGACCACTCAATTACGCTGCTGACGGTTATAATGTCGCAGCTCCAATCTTCAAAGAATACATGGAAAATGCACTAGCTGGACAACCAGCACAGGAATTCCCTATTCCAGAAGGTATTAAACAAGTTGCTGTTTCTAAATACAGCGGAAAGTTGGTTAGCGATCTCACGCCTATCGACCAGCAAGTTACTGATTTCTTTGCCAGTTTTGCTATCCCTACCGAAGTTGACGAAAGTTACACTGGACAACCAGATTTCACCGCTTCTGAAACTCTTTCCAGCGCTGCCTGTTCAGTTGGCCAAGCTCAACGTCGCAACTCAGTTGTTATGCACGACATTGATCCAACTCGCGAAACTTGGGAAACTGCGGCACAACAATGGTTACTGGAAAACACAGACTTCAAGATCAATCAAAGCGACTCAGTTACTTGCCAACCCGCAGACGCTTCCCCTACCATCAAAATTCTCAATCTTACTGACAATCAAATTGTCACTGATAAAAATCTTACGGTTCAAATAAACCCATCAGCTAGTAACGGCGTAGAACAGGTTCTCTTCTATCTTGATGGTCAATTACAGTACAAAGAAAATCAAGTTCCTTATGCTGGTAAGATTCGTATCCCTAAATTCGGCAATAAAACGTCCTTCAAATTAACTGTCCGTATTTACGACAAACAGGCCAACATAGGAGAAACTTCAATCACTCTACTCACTACAGCTGATAGCGCGCCAAAGACACCCACAGAGCCTACTCCTACAACCACTTCAACGAATGATCCTCTTCCACCAGCGTCTGCCACTACAAGCACTCTCACCACCCCTCCACCTACCATATGATCTCAAGCCACAATCAAATAAAGCTTAGACAACTAACAGCTATACTCGTCACCACCGCCCTAATCTCTGGTTGCCAATTCAATTTAAAAGAAATTAAATCCAATCACGAAGCTCAGCCTGAACTTCCAATTGGTATTACTTACCTTGAGAAAACTATCGACGGAAAAACTCTGCAGATAGTAACTATTGATCCTCAAAAATATTCACTAAGTATAGTAGAAAATACCGCTCCACCCGATTCCAAGAGCCTCCAAAAAATCCATCAGGACAAACATTCTTTAGTTACTTTCAATGGTGGTTTTTTTGACTTAGACTTCCACCCTACTGGCTTATTAATTTCCAATTCCAAAGAAATTTCTGCCTATCGTAAAGGCAAATTAATCAATGGTATTTTCGCCATCGACCAAAACGGTTCACCAAAATTATATTCAGCAGAAAATTTTACCGGCTCCAAAGTATCTTTTGCCATTCAAAACGGCCCGATTCTGCTAGATGACCAAGCCCAGGTGGTAGTCGACAAAGATCTGACCCGTTCTGCCGGCCGAACAGCTATTGGCATAGACAGCAAAAATCAGATAGTAATTATTCTACTCAGACAAAGCCTACTCAATCAGGACAATCAGGTGACCCTAACCGATTTCGCTTCCCTCTTGGCCAAAAATGAATATTTCCGTACAATAGGACTGCATTCAGTCTTAAACCTGGATGGAGGTCCCTCAACTAGTTTAGCAATTCAAGAAAAATACTTCCCTGAACTCTCCAAAGTTCAAAACGTCATCATTACTACAGCCAAAAACACTTAAATGCTCAAAAATATTTTTGTCATTAGCGATACAGAACTTGGCCAAGGCGACATCTTTGATGATTTCAAAGATGAAGAATTATTGATTAAATTCATCAAAAAAATCACTGCCGAAAAGGGCAAAAATACACTCGTTCTAAACGGCGACACTTTCGACTACATGAAAATGCCCTATCAGAACAAATTCACTCACCACATAACCGAAGAAATCTCTCTCTGGAAAGCAAAACGTATTTACGAAACCTATCCAAAAGTTTTCCAAGCTCTCAAAACTTTCCTCAATAAAACAGCCAATCGCATTCATTTCAACATCGGCAATCACGATTTAGATTTACTCTGGCCAGGCGTTCAAAAATACCTCAAACAAATTTTGGGCAATCCCAACAAAATTACTTTTGGTCTGCAGTTCGATAATAAAGAAGTGCATATCGAGCACGGTAATCAAGTCGATTATTTCTACAAAATCGACGAAGACAAACCTTTTATTAAATACAAAGGCCAAACCTTACTCAATGTACCAATTGGCTACACTGCCATCGTTAAATACTTCATTGCCCTCAAAGAAGAATTTCCTTACGAAGAAAAGATTTACCCACGCCACACTGCCTTTGAAAATTTCCCTGATTTCAAAAAGAAAAAACAAAGCATTTCCCGCAATTTCATTTTCCGCGGACTGATTTTTAATTTCATCGTTGGCATCGGCGACCCTATTGCCAACGTTCCCTACATTAACCTTTTCAAACACATCCTCAACCACGGCTTAGAAATCCATGATGAACAGAAATTTCTCCAGAAACGTTTTAAAAACATGTCCAAGATTTACCCTGACAAACAAGCCTATATCATGGGACATCTGCATATCACTCACCATGAATTAATCTCAGGAAAAGAACATACTCAAATCGTCACAGATACTTGGCGTGAAGAGTTCAGAATGAGCAAAAACAAAAAGTCTGTCCTCGCCCCCCGCACCTATGCCCAAGTTCGCTATGAAGGCGACAAAATTACCACTATCGATTTATTAAACTTCGCCTAATGTCACCAATTAAATCCGCTCAATTATTTATCTCCATCGGCACTTCTAAAGTACTTCCGAACTCCGATTTGGATGCTAAAAAATACCCATTATTTGCTTTTTTTGGCAGATCCAATGTTGGCAAATCTAGCTTCATTAATTCAATCACTGGTGTCAAAGACCTCTGCCGTTCTGGAGCCAGCCCTGGTGTAACCAAAACAGTTAACCTTTTCCTCATTAACAATAAAATTCTCTTCGCCGATCTGCCGGGCTATGGCTATGCCAAAATGAGCATTCCAGAACGTAAGAAATTAGAAGACCTGATTTTCTGGTATCTTGGTAATCCTGAAAATAATTTCAATCAAGTATTTCTACTAGTCGACGGAAAAATCGGCGCGCAACCAAGCGACCTGGAAGTACTACAATTCCTCAATCAAAAACAGCTTCCAACTACCATCGTAGCCACTAAATTCGATCGTCTAAAAAGTTCAGAAAAAGCCAGAGCGCTCAAAAAAATCACTAATCAAATCCGCAATCACAATGTTATTCCCTATTCTTCTGTGACAGGCGAAGGCCGCCAAGAAGTCTACAAAACATTAGGCATATAAAGCCTTATCTATCCATCCAGATGTCATCAATCAATGGATCGTGCAGCTTAAGCTGACTTCCCACCATCGAACGAATCGTGCTACTTAAATTTTTATCTGGAGAAACTACAATGACTCTTTTTCCTGCGTCCATTAAACTTTTATAAAGAGGCACAAAATCTCCATCACCAGAGAAAATCACCTGTTGATCATATTTAGCGAATACTTCAGGTGACATGCTTTTAGCTACCAGAGCAGTATCCAAGTCACCTTTCATATAACCACTAGGGCCTGTAATAGATTCAGCAGCTCCATCAATTAGTTCTGACTGATCTCGCATAATATCAGTGAGTTTTCTAGACCTTTCGTTGTAAGTATCGGCAAAATCAACTATCTGACCAGCTTTATTTCTAATTTTCTGCATAGTTGAGGGCAAATCACCCCAATCAACTTCAGGATAACTTTGGCGCATTCTTTCAAAAGTGGCCGCTGCCTCTTCCGCGGCCATCCTTAAGTTTACAAAATCGTGAGTCTGTATCTTAAAGTCTAATCTCTGAGCATCTATACTTAAACCATTGGCGCCTCTCAAAAATGCAAGTATAGCTTTAGCCTGAAAACGATGGTCTGGATTTTCTAAAATAGAACGTGAGGTATCTTCAACCGATCTAGTAACTATTTCAGCCTTTTGAACACTTTGGAAAGGACTGGCCATAACTTTATTCTGGTGACATCTAAATAAAGCTCTCACCATCGGAGCGTGTTTACCAAAAAATTCTTCAATATTATTACTTCCAATCAAATTTCTATAGATTCTTACCATTTCTTTGATAAAAGCCTTGCTACCAGGACTTTTTCCCGTCAGGGTAGCACTAGCATGACCATTAACAGTTAACCAGCTATATAGAGCGTCAACGACCAAATTATTCAATTGGACCTCAGGGGTATAATATTTTATCGAAGACACATCCTCGTTGGCAGCCAAGTTCTGAGCAAGTTTAGCCATTGAAACTACTTGATTGCGCACCACATCCACATCATTTAATGGCGAAAGTGGCACATCGGAGTCACCAGGAAAACGCATCTGATGATATTGACCAAATCTTTTTCTATCCCAACCGGCAATATTGCTGGCATCTAAAGAAACAAGCGTTTTAGCTCTGGCATACGGGCCAGTCGTTTCTGAAGCAGCAGCAATTTTACGCCCAAGTGTTTTCATATTAGCTAGACTATATACTGCTTTTACAATTTGTCAATATCTGTGCTATAATATAGTGATTAAATTTTATGGAACAACTTCTCTTTTTAAAACTCAGTCTCCTGATACTCCTTACTTTTGTGATTTGCTCTATCCTTAGAGCTTTTAAGCAGCCTATCATGATAGGTTATTTGATAGTTGGACTTTTACTAGGCCCAAACTTTCTCGGGATTATCAAAAGTACTGACGGTTTAAGCACATTTTCTCAGATCGGTATCAGCTTCCTGCTCTTTATGGTAGGCCTCGGCTTAAACCCCCAAAATATCAAAGAAACAGGCCGTTCTTCAGTTTGGGCAGCCTTAATCCAAATAATCGTCACTTTTTCCATTTATTTCAGTATCAGTATTGGTTTCGGTTTCAACCTACTAACAGCAGTGTACATCGGCCTGGGACTTAGTTTCAGTTCCACTATTGTCATCATGAAAATCCTGAGTGATAAACTCACTCTGGAAACTCTACCCGGCAAACTTTCAGTGGGTATTTTAATTCTGCAGGACTTGGTCGCCATGCTCATTTTAATGATCTTTTCTTCTAGCTCTGGCGGAGGAGAAGTTGGAAACATCGTACTGATCACCGTACTAAAAGCCGCTTTATTAATTTCTACTTTAGCTCTAATCAGCATCAAGCCACTGCCCTTTCTACTTTCTAAAATAGCCAAATCACAAGAGCTGTTACTACTCTTTTCCATAGCCTGGTGTATGGCCCTAGCAAGTATTTTCTTCGCCTTAAACTTCTCCATCGAAATCGGTGCACTGTTAGCTGGTATCTCTTTATCTCTTTCTCCATATCGCCACGAAATAGCGGCAAAAATGCGACCTCTGCGTGACTTCTTCCTAATGTTATTTTTTGTTCTTATAGGCTCAGGCATTGTCTTGAACGACTTAAGTTCCGTAATTCTACCTTTAATCGTCTTTACAGCACTTATTTTGATTTTAAACCCACTTGTAGTAACTACATTGATGGCCAAAATGGGTTACACCAAAAAAACAAGTTTTTTGACTGGTATAAATTTCAGTCAAATCAGCGAATTCTCATTAATTCTAGCCAGCCTCGGTCTAAAGTTGGGGCATCTCGATCAAAAAGTTTTCTCATTACTTGCCACTCTCGGTGTACTATCAATCACTGGATCAACATATTTCATTAATTTCTCCGAGAAAATTTTCCGCAAAATTTCTCCAATACTTTCTCACCTGGAAAAGCAAGGCGACAAAATCGATCAACATCATCACTTCTCCCACTTCGAACCGCAAGTGGTTTTGATCGGCTATTCCAGCATGGGACAAACCTTATTAGAAAATTTTCAGAAAATGGGTAAAGATACTTTAGTGGTCGATTATGACCCCAAAGTAATCAATAAATTGCATCAGCAAAAAATCCCAGCTATTTTTGCCGACATAAGTAATTTAGACAGCTTCGAAGAAATCAATTTTCAAAAAGCTGAAATGGTCATCTCAACTACCAAAGATTTGGACGCTAACCTTTTATTGATTGATATGGTCAGACAAATTAATCAAAAAACTATTATCATCACCCTCTCGCATCGCACTGAAGAAGCCCTCAGGCTGTATGAGCAAGGTGCCAACTATGTTATTATGCCTTTCCATATCGGTGGACATCATACTTCCAGTTTAATTAGTGAAATAGGCTTCGACACAGAAAAATTCTCAATTGAAAAAAACCGTCATATCAGTACACTCTTAGTGAAAAAACATCACTAAAAACATCGTGACTGACAAATACCCAGCCAAACCAATTCCCTTCACTTTCATCAACATCCAAAATCAGCTCGAAGCAGCTTTTGCCCTTTGGAATATTAAAAACCCATCTACAGGGACTCAAATCCTTCGCAGCTTCTATTTCCTGACCGCCCTTCTCATCACGATTTTCTGGCCAATTCAGGACTTACTGATCAATTTCATTATTGCCACGCTCTGTTGGCTTATGGCCAGTCTAAGTTCAAAAACAGCGCCACGATTTTTACTATTACTACTGGTAATGTTGACCATCACTTTTCTCTTTCATGGCATTCAAATACTGACTGATCTTTACCAAAAGTTTTTGCTCTGGATTTTGTAAATCTATTTCTTTTTACTGTTTTGCTCAGCTTCCTTTTTTCTATCATCTTCATCTAGCATCCAGTAATAAACACCACCCAAAATTAACAGAGTTATCAAAACTGTTAACGCCCAGAAAGGCCAACTTTGCTTACTGACGAATTCACTCAATCCATTGAAGATCGCTGCTCCTCCCGCTTCCGCAGAAGATTTCATTTCATCACCAGTTTTCACATCCAAATCGAAGATGATTTGTAAAGTTTTACCAACAGCATTATCACGTTTTCTAACCGTCTGAATGTAAACAGTATGACGTCCCGAATCCAACTTTGGAGCTTTCACGCTAAAAGAGCCATCAGTCGTATCTGCAATTAAAGCTGATGAAACCAGCAAACTCTGCCAGGTTACATTTACCTTACTTCCAAATTCAGAAAGTGTACCATAAAGCACTGGCTGACCATCCTTAGTATCGACCTTCAAAGCCAGCTTTTTAATAATTACATCATCGGTAATTGGCATATTTTCAAGCTTCTCAGGCTTAGCTATATCAACCTGCAAAGTACTATCTATACTAATTTTAAGTGGTTTAGAAAGTTTAACTTCTCCACCTTTAATAGATCTCGCCAAAAGGAAATATGTACCATCTTTAATTTCAATAGTTGGTATGAAAATAAATCTTCCCTTGGCATCTGTTTCGGTTGCACCAAGAAGAAGTTCACTGCCAAATTCATTCCTCAGTAATAACTGTATTTTCACCACCTCATCAGCAACGGAAGAAGGGCCAACACCCTTAATTAAAGGTGAAGATTCAGCAATAACCTGGCCATATTGTATGTTGGTAATTGCAACCGGCAAGTTTCTGGCATCACCTGGAGAATTTGCATCCTTAGGATCGGATTGTACTTCCAAAATTTCTTCAGCATCAGTAAATCCATCACGATCAGTATCAATAATAGTTGGATCAGTACCATAAGTGTATTCCAAAATATCAGCCAAACCGTCACCATCAGTATCCTGAGAACCATTAGCTACCTGTATATTATATTTTAGCTCCCAACTATCGACAATTGTGTTGCCATTTTTATCATTTGGCTTTGAGTTTTTATTCAATGGATCACTTCCCTGCTCAACTTCTATCGCATCACTCACTCCATCGTCATCAGTATCATACCTATTCGGATCGGTTTTATATTTAATCACCTCATTTCCGTCGCTCAATCCGTCAAGGTCAGTATCAATTTTATTCGGGTCAGTATTGTATTTCAGCAACTCTTCACCATCAATCAACTGATCATCATCAGTATCTTTATTTTTTGGGTTAGTTAAATAAACCAGATTTTCATCAATATTTAAAATACCATCGTCGTCGTCATCAGCAATCACCAATTTATCCAATTCCTGATCTTTGAAATACTTATCAAACTTAGAAATATACTGATCTACCTCATCAGCCGTTGGGCTTTGATCAGGATAAACCAAATCATCCTGTCTGCAGCTCAATAAACCTAAACTACAGAGTTTATTATAAACGATCGGATAATACCAATGCGCATCGTATAAATCCGGTCTCACATCAGCAAACGGTGTCTTTTGAGCTTTAATTAGACCGATAGTCTCATCCGTTAACGCTCGTGCCACCTTAATTATTTTCCATCCAGGAACATTAATAAATCCTACAACCGACTTCTGCCGTAATTTTGCCACCAAACTGGCCGCATAAATTTCTTGATAAAATAAACTATTATAATCAAAGTCAGGCGCTACATAGTCAGCCTTAGTTTTTTCAAAATTAGCCAAAACCGTACTCAATGTCTTTAAAGTTTCTACTCTACTGATTGGTCTATGAGGCAAGAATGGACTGTTTTCCAAAGCATAATAACCATTTACAACAGATAACAACGCCATCTTATTGATACTATCTTCTTCGACGATTCCAT
>CAUJDC010000022.1 GCA_963169815.1 Patescibacteria group bacterium
CAGCGCAAATTCACTTTGGAATTTACTTGGCCCAGAATATTACGCACGATTGGGCTGGATAAGAATTGTCCAACCTTATTCAAAATTGGAGAAATAGCCTCGATTTTCTGCTTAGGCTCCATCATTTCAAACTCATTAATCCAAAAACTCTTTACCAATGGATCTTCAATTTTTCTAATAACTTTTCTACGGAATTCAGAATCCTGAAGTATTCTAGGAATACCAAGCATAGTTGTATTTGGATATTCCAGAAGTGACAAAATCGTATTTCTCAAAATGTGTTCTAGACGTGGTCCCCAACTATCTGCATAAATTTTCTTAAAAATACCTACCAAACTGGAAGCCACAATTGTATTGAGGGATGGATCAATATTCTCCAACATATTGAAGGCAATTGGCCAATCGCGGTCTGATGGATCAAACAAAATTACATCATTGGTCCTCCAAGAAGGGACAAAGTTCAAGACTGCTTCAGCCAAGTCACCGTGTGGATCTACAATCGCCACACCACGTCCTGCCATAATGTCCGAATAAAGCATATTTTCGAGCAAAACTGATTTACCCATACCCGTCTTTCCAATAATATACATGTGACGACGACGATCGAGAGTCTTAACACCAAACTCCACGTCCACGCCTCGGAAATTGGTTCTACCAATAGCTGTAACTGGAGCTTCCGGATCTGTACTAGCTTTAGGCAAATCATGAGGTGGTTCAATTTTCTTTGAGCGAACCCAATAAATATTTGGCGTTTGAACTGTGATATTAGGCAGATGGAAAATCGTTGCCAATTCCTTCACATTCAAAATAAATGGATTGCTGATAATACGCTGTTGATAGCGATAAACTATTTCATAGTCCTTATAAATTTTTGCTAAAGCAAAACCATTCGAAGATGGAGAATTAAACTGCTTAAACGAGCCTGCAATTTCTTTCAATTTAACCACAGCCGCAGCATCATCTTTAACTTTTGGAACATACACAATTCTGATATTTGCCTGATAGAGGAGATTAGAGAGCTTTTCTTTGGCACCAGGTACAAGTTTGTCTTCAATCTTAGCACCTTCAGCAAGTTTTACTTTTTTGGGGTTTAAAAGAAAAGTTAAAGGAAATAAAATTACTCTCTTTAATCTTGAACTCTTTAGCCAGTATTTAAAATAATATTTTTTAGCGAATTTACCCTTAATATAAGAGTATGATTCATAAACTTTTTGCAAAAACTCTCCTCGTTTTTCACTAATAGGATTCATGACAAATTGTATCCAAGCCTGCTCATCTGGATCAGAAAATTTCGCTAAAGTGGCAGTAATGCCAGAAAGCGGATCGACATTCATTTGAGTCGATTTATCTTCAAATTGATTATAGGTTTTAATTGGGAAAAAGTCTGGAGCCGTCAGGCTTAGTTCAGCGCCAACTGCATTGGAAAAAGCATTAATTTCTTTAAAATTAAGCTTCTCAGAACCACCAGTGTGAACGACCATAGTCTTCTCTCTACCTTCTAATTGACCGGCGGAACCTTTCGTAGCAACATCTATTTTCTGAGGAATTGCATAATCTTGAACTTCATCTATTTCTACATTTGGATATTGCGCATAGATTTGTCCTTCTACCAGATTTCTTAGGCTGGATGGGATATGTACATAAAATCTAATACTTCGGCCAATATTGGCTATTTCAAAAGAAACTTTTTCAAAATTTCTACCGGCCATTCTTTCCCAGAAAGTTAACTCAGCCACGATACTATGAATCGTTGAAAACACTTGTTCAGCAACTAAAGGACCAGTTTCATTGTCTTTAGACACTCTTATCATCAAAACCAGCTGTTTTTCATTATTTATGGCCTCTTCTTGTTTCTTGGCAGCAAGCCATTCCAAAAAAATCGCGCCGGTATAAAACAGTAGGATTACGCCCACCATTCCAATTACCAAATTTAGAAACAGCGCCAAACTCATTATTTCTTGATATTAATCTTCTTAATTTTACCTTATTTAAGGCCTAAAGTCTATATATCGACGCACCAACACTACTGCCGCCAACTCATCTTCAGTTTTTTTACGATCTAGCGCTTTCACATTGAGATTTTCCAGCATTTTTTGAGCCTCATAAGAACTGAAAGATTCATCCACATATTCGAGACCGATTTGAAGTTTTGATAGTTCTAAAGCCAATTTATCGCCAAATTCACGAATTTTAACAGTTTGTGAAGTTTCACCTCCATCAATAGCCATGGGAAGACCTAAAATCACCAATTTAACACTTTCCTCATTGATCAAAGTGATAATTTTAGCAATTGCCTCTTCTTTGGTCAATTTTCGGAGTACGCCTCTACTAAAAGCCATTATTCTGGAATCATCAGAGACCGCCAATCCAATTGAGGCAGATCCATAATCAATTGCCAGTATTTTTCCAGTTTTTTGGTCCATTTAAACTGGAGAAGCGATGATTTGAACTCTAAGAGTAGCTTTCAATCCCTCAGACAGCCTAATCTCAACTAAGTGATTCCCCACTTCTTTTAAATGTACTCCTCCTGCAAAACTAGACTTTTCTAAACGAATTTTAACCTTTTCCACTACCGCTTTAATTAAATCTTCCGCGGTAATTGAAGCATATAATTTAGTACCTTGAGCCTTGCCTTTAATTTCAAGTGACAGCCCATCTAATTTTGATTGAACCAGTTTAGCATCTTCTTTTAAGCGATCTTTTTCAATCACCTCTTTTTGTTTTTTGGCTTCAGCCTGACGAACTGCGTCATTTGTAGCCATTACAGCCAATTTTTTAGGGAAAAGAAAATTTTGGAAATAACCATCAGCAACATTCTTAATTTCACCTTTTCTACCCGCGCCTTTTACATTCTCAAGAAAAATTACTTTCATAGTTATTTAATTATTACACTCTTTACCTATACACCAATCAGCGACATTAATGAAGCGATCGCTTTCGAATGACCAATTTTCCATTGAGATATTCTGCACTTTATTGTCAGTTAAGAAAAGATAGTTTGGTCTATATAAAACTAGCACAGGAACTTCGTCAGCCAAAGTCTGAGCTAACCTCTTTTGTCTATCTGCTTTTTCATCTTTATCAAAAGTAGATCTAATTTTTTCAATTTGGGCGTCAGCCGCGAAACTCTTAAATTTAGATAGATTCAAACCACCATCCTTTGCTTGGCTAGAATGCCAGAAAGGATAAGTATCAAGGTTATACCCCATGCTTTGGCCAGCCAAAATCATATCATACTGTTTGGTATTTACAGCTTCAGCAAATTGACCTTCATCCATCCAATTAACTGCAATTTTCACACCGCCTTTTTTCCAGGCTTCTACTAAATACTCAACAGTTTTCTCAGCTTCCGAAGCCTGTTCGCTACCATCCTCAAATTTACGCGCAGCTAAAGTTAATTCGTATTCATTACCATCTTTATCACGTCTATAAGTTTCACCAGCAATCAATTCTCCTTGATCATTTTTTTTAAATTTATAGCCAGCATCAAACAATGCTCCATTTGCCTCTTTTTCATCAGGTTTGAAAATCCAGTCCTTCTGATTCAACTCCATCAGCGGAGTATCTACACGAATTTTATCCTGAAGTTGAGCTATTAATTGATCTTTATCAACCAACTTTACTAGAGCAACTCTAACCTTTGGATTCTTTAGCTTGGCTGATTCTGTGTTGAAAAATATTCCAGTATATTGCGGCAAAGAATAACTGAGTTTTTGGAATCTTTGGTCATTAGCCAAATCACGCAATGCACCGGTTACTTTAGAAACAATGTTAACTGCAGATTTTTCTTTCAACAAAACATTTTCGTCAGGGTAGAAATCAAATCTAATCTGATTGATCTTTGGCTTAACAGAATAATAATTTTCATTTCTCACAAGTAAAACTCTTTGTGTCCCATCGCTAGTTGTCTCTAACTGAGCATTTACTTTATAAGGCCCAGTACCCACCGGAGAGAGATTGAACTGGCTTATTAATAAATCAGTCGTTGGCGTATCTTTGAGAATATGTTGAGGTAAAATGCCAACATTGAGTGACGATACAAAGAAAGAATTAGGCTTTGTTAATGACATTTTAATTGTCTTTTCATCAATCTTTTCAATCTTTACGCCTTCGAAGTTAGCTTTAAGCAAAGGGTTTTGGAATTCTTCACTTTGAATCAGTCCATAAGTAAATATCACATCATCAGCAGTAAGAGGTTGACCATCATGCCACATTACACTGTCTTTTAAAGTAAAAGTATATTCCTTTCTATCGTCACTAATTTTCAGAGACGCCAAATCATCTACAAAAGCTTTGAGTTTTGGATCGTACTTGAGAAGCCCTGAAAAAACCAAAGTCGAAATATCACGATTGGCTTGAGAGAAATCAGTATAAAGCGGATTAATCAGAACTGGACGAGCAGAAATGACTGCCTCAGTATAAGTGTCTACATCGGCCATTAAAAGCGAGCCTGGACTGATTAAATATAAGCAAGCTTTAATTCCAAAAAAGACAAATAGCAAAATGAAAATAACACTCAAAACCTTTTCTTCTAGGTTATAGGCTTTGAGAACATTCCCAAAAACTTTAAAAAAGTTTTTCATTTAATTGATTTTAATTTGTTTACTAAGAAACAAACAAGAAAGCCACAGAGCTAAGCACAAAAAGGACAGCGAACACGATTGTAGCATTGAAAATAACTTTTTCAGCACCTCTCTTGGTAGTTTGGAAAGTAGTTGTACTAGTTGAAGCACCACCACTGAAGCCAGATGTTTTATTTTGCAATAAAATTGAGAAAATCAGCAGTAATGAGATAATTAATTGAAAATATTTGAGGAATGTATGCATGAGATTAATTTAAATTTAACGCGGTGAATTTATAACATTTATGCAGTTTTGGGTCAATCTAAAGACTTTTTTTGACACAGATCTTGACTGGATGAAAATCTATTTCAATTTGCACTTCTTTATCCGACTCCAAATCTCCTTTTTGAATTAGCTCATCAGCCAGAGTTTCTCTACGAATATAGTCAGCAAATTGTGTTACTGCCTGCTCCACAGCCTTATCGGCATGTATATCAAGCAAAATATGATCAGAAACTTCGTAACCTGCTTCTTTGCGGAGTTCCTGAACAGCCCTGACAATATCTCTAGCGTATCCCTCAGCCAAAAGCTCTTCAGAGACTTCAGTAAATAGAATTACAGTAATACCTTTTTCACTGGCAGCGTCTGTACCTGTAGCTCTGCCTGATGACATAGTTTCCAAAACAAATTCCTCATCTCTTAAAATAATTTCGTCACCATCATCATCTTTGAGTCCCAGAATCTTCACACCATTAGAGACTTCTTCGAATTTGTCTTCTTTAGCAGCTCCTATAATTTTCTGAACCAAACCACCGTATTTAGGACCGAGTAATTTTGCATTTGGCTTCAATACTTTTTGAATCAAATCTCCAAGTTCAGATAAACTCAAAAATTCAATTTCTTTGACATTTAATTCTTCAGCGATCACTTCAATCTGAGATTTTATCAATTTAAGATCAACAGATTCAGGCAACGCCACTTCAATTTTAGAAAGAGGCTGTCTTACTTTAATCTTATTTTTAGCTCTAATCTGATGACCAAGTGCCACAATTGAACGAACCACAGAACTTTGCTCATGCAATTTTTTGTCTACAAATTGCTTACGATATTCTGGCCAATCAGCAAGATGAACTGACTCTTGACCAGTTAAATTCTGATAAATTTCTTCAGCCATAAAAGGCATAAATGGTGCAAGCATCTTTGAGAAAACAGTCAAAACTGTATAGAGAGTTTGATATGCTTCATCTTTATCTTTGTCATTTTCTGATTTCCAGAAACGACGACGAGAACGACGTACATACCAGTTAGAAAGATTTTCAATAAATTCAACCATTGGACGAGTCGCTTTCATCACGTTGTAATTGCCCATCTCATCCGTAACCTCTTTAACCAAGAGATTAAGCTCAGACAGAAGCCATTTATCTAAATCATTCTTTGGCTTAAATGGAGAAATTAATTTATCCTTAGTCCAACCATCAATGTTTGCATAAGTGACAAAGAAACTATAAGTATTCCAAATAGTTAAATTAAATTTCTTCAAAAATTCATCAACGTATTGCTCAGAAAATCTCACACCTTCACCAATTACAACTGGAGATTGATAGAGATAAAATCTAACTGCGTCTACCCCTTTGCTAGCAAAAAGCAGTGTTGGATCTGGAAAGTTTTTCTTACTCTTGGAAAGTTTTTCACCATCAGCAGCATTAACGTGACCAGTGCAAACAATATTCTTAGCCGCTGGTTCATTAAATAAAATTGTCGATAAAACATGCAGCGTATAAAACCAACCACGAGTTTGATCAATTGCCTCAACGATGAAATCCGCGGGGAAGTTTTTTTCAAATAATTCCTTATTTTCAAATGGGTAGTGTAACTGAGCATAAGGCATAGAGCCACTTTCAAACCAGCAATCAAAAACATCTGTAATACGACGCATCAAATATCTTTGATCGTCAGAGTCAGCGAAATCTGGATGCATGAAAGTGATTTCATCAATAAAAGGTTTATGCAGATCAAGCTCTCCTTTTTCATTAACAGGCAATTTGCCACCAGTTAATTTTTTCAATTCTTCAATTGAGCCGACACAGATACGATCGCCATTTTCATTTTCCCAAATGGGAATAGGGCATCCCCAATATCTGCTTCTAGAAATGCTCCAGTCGCGAGCACCTTCCAACCATTTACCAAAACGGCCCTCTTTAATATGTTCAGGCTGCCAATTAATTTTCTTATTGTTGGCGAGCATCTTATTTTTCACATCAGTAACACGGATAAACCATGATCCAGTCACATAATTCAAAAGTGGGGTATCAGTTCTCCAGCAATGTGGATAGGAATGACGATAGTTTTCACCAGAAAAGAATAAGCCTTTCGCCTCAAGAAATTTAGCAACATTTTGATCCTGACCTTTAACATATTTACCAGCAAAATCAGTGACTTCAGCTTTAAAATTACCATTCAATTCTACGTGAACGATTGGCTGCAAACCATGTTCTGAAATCAAATTGTAGTCATCTTCTCCGAAACCACCAGCGATATGAACGATTCCAGTACCGCTCTCAGTCGTAACAAAATCCCCAGCCAAAACCTGGAAAAAGTTTTTATCCAAATCAGCGAAGTAATCAAATAAAGGACGATATTTCTGTCCCAATAATTCTTTAGCACTGACATGTCCAAGTTTAGTATAAGGCCTGTCTTTGAAAACTGCTTCCAATCTGTCTTCAGCCAGGATGTATTTTTGACCATCAGCTTCAACCTTTATGTATTGGATTTTTTTACCAATCGCCAAAGCCTGATTACCAGGCAAAGTCCAAGGTGTAGTGGTCCAAGCCAGAATAAAAGTTCCAGGCTCATTCACTAATTCAAATTTAACAGTTACAGAATAATCCGTAACATCCTTGTAATTCAAAGATGCCTCGAAATTGCTCAAAGGAGTTTCCAAACCAGTAGAGATATGCATAGGCTTATAACCTAGATAAACCATATCTTTATCCCAAATCTGTCTGAACACCCACCAGATTGATTCCATATAATTATTGTCGAGAGTAGCATAGGCATTTTTGAAATCTACCCAACGCCCCAAACGTTCAACCACACCTTCCCATTCATGCTTATATTTAAATACAGAAGCACGACAATCAGCATTAAATTGAGCAACGCCAATTCTTTCGATATCAGCGCTTCCTCGAATATTATGCTGTTTTTCAATTTCATTTTCTACAGGCACACCGTGACAATCCCAACCAGCATTTCGAGGAACATAGTGTCCCTGCATAGTAAGATAACGCGCAAATGCGTCTTTCAACGCGCCAATCATCATATGACCATAATGCGGCAAACCATTGGCAAAAGGAGGTCCATCAAAGAAAACTGCTTTCTTATTCTTCTCACGATTTTTTAGAGATTTTTCAAAAATTTTATTTTCTTTCCAGAAATTAATCTTATCTAGCTCTATTTCGCCCAGATTTTGATTATTTTTTACCGTCTTAAATGCCATATGAGTCTACGTTAAATTGATTTTTACCACCTATTTTGCTACCTGTCTTTTTTGAAATTCTGGATCCAAGTGAATTCTACTTTCTTCTACCAGGCTCTGATTTTGATATTTGGAAGAATGTTTTCTGTAATAAGGTATTTCTGCTTCAGAAGTCATTCTCTCAAAAGCAAATTGTCCAATTCTCATTCCAGGGTAAAGGGCTACTGGCATACGATTGATATTGGTAATTTCCAGAGTAATAGTTCCTTCAAAACCTGGATCAACAAATCCAGCTGTTGAGTGAATAATAATTCCTAAACGACCAATTGAACTTCGCCCTTCACAACGAGCAACTAAGTAATCTGGTACTTTAATCTTTTCCATAGTTACACCAAGCACGAATTCACCCGGCTGCACTATAAAAGGGCTATCATCTTCGATCGTAATGAGCTTAGTGGCATTTTGTAGAGTTTCTGCTTTGCTAGGATCAAGAACCGCGTATTTAGCGTGATCATAAACCTTAAAATATCTGCCTAAGCGAAAATCCAAAGAAGCGCAGTGCACATTGGCAATTGGGTCTTTACCATCCTCAGAAGAAACCTGAATTTCTCCCTTATTAATTAAATCCTTAATGTCCTTGTCAGATAAAATCATGTGAATTGGGGGGTTATAGAATCATTCCTGTTTTAGGATTTTCTGAATATCGAGAAGCATAACGTCTTTTTAACATAACCAAAAAATCTTTTTCTTCAGGGTTGCGTTGATGCGCTTTACAAGCTTCAGAACAAGCATTCTCCATCTTCTCAGAACAGTTTTTGCAGCAAATGAACATGGCATTACACTCAGCATTTACACAGTTGATAAAAACATCACAAGAAGTACCACAATGTTTACATTCAGATATAACCAAATTCTTGGTTTTATTAATTGGCGCACCCACACGGCGATCAAACACATACATACTGCCTTTCCAATACATATCAGGACACTCCTTACCATACGTGCCAATTCCTCCATTCAATTGATAAACTTTTTTAAAACCACGCTTTTTCAAATAAGCCGAACCTGTTTCACAACGCACTCCATAGGTACAATAAGTGATTACAGTTTTATCTTTCAGATTTTCGATTTGATCTACAGCCTTTGGCAAATCTTTAAAACTTTCCATTTCTAGCGGTACAGACTTCTCAAAATGACCAAGATCATACTCATAACGATTGCGCATATCCACCAAAACTACATTGGGATCTTTTTCAATCATCTCATTTAACTGAGCTGGAGTAATGTGTTCACCACAATCCTCTGCTCGAATCCCTGGTACCTTCAAAGTCACCAACTCTTCTTTCACACGTACAAAGATCTTTGTAAAAGTGTATTGATCACCAATATCTTCTTTAAACCACATGTCAGCAAGTCTTGGATCAGCCCAACACATTTGCTTATATTTTTCAATTTGCTCACGAGGAGCGGCGCAAGTACCGTTAATACCAACTTTTGCTACTAAAATACGGCCTTTAATACCGTTTTCTTTACACCATCTGAGATGATCAGCAGCAAATTTATCTGGATCCTCAATTGGCACATATTTGTAATAAGTCAGAACTATGTACTCTTCAGCAGGTGCATTTGGATCAATCCTAATTGGCTCCAATTCAGCACGCTTTTTAGCTTTACGTGCAGCTCTTTCAGCGATTTTCATGCGCTGATATTCCAAACTTGTTCTATCTAATTCAATCATATTTAACAAAATAGCGGTTAAGCGACCGTAATATAGCATGCTTAAGGCAAAAGCAAAAGGTTTTCTAGAACAGCTTTTCCCGGTACTTGTCTAGGAAAAGTGGTAGTTGAGAATGTACCTCCATCGGCATCTCATCAAACTTAAACCACTTTAAGTCCTCAAACTTCTCTGGTTCGCCATTTTTAACCTTATCTGGATCTAGTTTTATCTTATGATCAAAGCTGATCCAGTGAGTTTTCAGTCCATTGTGCTCACGATGAACTTCTCTAAAGCCTAAAAATTCAATTTCTAGTGGTTCTGTCATAAATTCCTCAGCCAATTCACGACGCAAAGCCTGCTCAAAGGTTTCTCCATGCTTGAGTCCTCCACCACCAATATCCCATTTCCCATGCTCATCACGGGTCTTATTACTGCGCAAATTCATCAAAACATTACCATTTCCATCATGACAAAAGTAAACAATAGCAACTCCAACATAATCCACGCCATTTTGCAGTTTATTAAGCTTACCTTGTTCATAAAGCAAGTCAGCATTTTTTCGCGATTTGTGATTTCTACTATCTGTCATTTCAATAATTTATTTCCCAACAATTAGTATACCACGCAGTCTTTGCTCCATTTGTTTAGCTGTAATCTTTCGTTTAATCGCAGTCCTCCATTTTCTTACCTTAGGCAATTTCTTTTTAAAATTCAAAACTGTTGTAAATAGCTTGAAATTAGTTAAAGTAAAAAAACAAACTTTTGCTGACACATAAAAAATTACTTTAAGTTTGGTAAGCCAGGAGTATCCCCAAGAGAAATTTTTCCAGATAAAAACTAAGTCACCAAAAACACTTTGCTGCTGCACCCAGAATGGCTTTTTACCTCTACTGGCAAAACGATCATGGTAAACAACTAAATCATCTATCAAAGCTCCAGCGCAGTCCGCCCATTGCAGACGATAAGCCAAATCTACGTCATTTTTATAATGCAGCATTTCATCAAAAACTTGTCCATCAACCTTTACAACTTCTATGGCAGACTTACGTAAAGCGAGCAATGCTCCGCTACCTCCAAAAATCGGCGTATAATGTTGACTGGAGATTTTATTATCCTGCCAAATCTGCCCCTGTCTTACTTCATAGGCACCATGATGTCTGGTCACCTGTAAACCCAGTGAATCAATCTGATCAGTAGTTTTCAAGTTGGCAAAATCCCAACGCATCAAGCGCGGAGAAGCAAATTCAAACTCCGGATGTTTTTCAAAAAAATCAGCAATTCTCCTAGCGAAATCTTTAGGATAAAGCATGTCCTGACTGGCCACTACAAAGATATCCCCAGTCATCATCGACATGAGTTTATTCATACCTCCGCTATGCCAGAGATTTGGACCTTCCATCAAATTAACTTTATCCAACCATTCTGGTTGATTTTCACGAATCCATTTGGCTGAGGTCCATTTCCCCTCCTCCTGATCCAAAAGCAAAATCTCGATGTTTTCATAATCCTGCTCAATCAAACTTTTAAGACTATAAGGCAGATACTTTGCGGCGATATAAGGAATTACACCAATTGTAATTTTCAAATTGGGCATTTATTTTTGCATTTTAGATGCGTCCATCCAGAACATTGACCAAATATGGCCATCCAAATCTTCAAAATCTCTTTCATACATAAAACCATGGTCATCAGGCTTCTTGTACTCATTAGCACCAGCTGCGATAGCCTTCTCCAACATCTGATCTACCGCTTCTCTACTGTCTAATGAAATTGCCAACATACATTCGTTAGCAGTGCGTGGATCAGTAATGTCTCTCTTAGTAAAATTTTTGAAAAATTCTTCATTGAGTAACATCGCATAAATATACTCATTAATAACGAGACAGGCATTTTTATCATCAGTGAATTGGGCATCAAAAGTATAACCAAGTTTGATGAAAAACTCTTTAGATTTGGCCAAATCCTTTACTGGAAGATTAACAAAGATTTTAGAGGGCATGTGAAATTTAAAAATACAAAAAGAAGATATCAAAAAAAACACAATATGGAAACTAAGCTTTTTGGTGGACTCTAGGAGGATCGAACTCCTGACCTCTCCCATGCCATGGGAGCGCTCTACCAGCTGAGCTAAGAGCCCGTATTATTAGAAGCCGCCACTATCTCTACCTGCGTATTCTTGAGTTTCGGTATTGATAATTACTGATTCGCCTTCAACGATAAAGAGTGGGACATCTACCACACCACCTGTTTCCAGAGTAGCCTGTTTGAAGCCACCAGTAGCAGAATCACCTTTCACGCCTGGAGTAGTTGAAGCAACTTTAAGAGAAACCTTAATTGGTGGAGTTACACCGATAGCGCGGCCTTCATAAAAAGTAACGCGAACTTCAGTATCGTCCTTCATAAATGGCAATGCCCCTTCAACCATATCTATCTTAAGTTCGAATTGTTCATAGCTCTGATTATCGAGAAAATAAGCTGCGTCCTGATCATGATAGAGATATTGGCACATACGACTTTCTACATCAGCAAATTCATAAGATTCTCCAGAAAGGAAAGTCTTATCGACAGTAGCCCCAGTAATCAAATTCTTCATCTTGGTACGCATCACCGGTTTGCGTTGTTGCTTACGGTTAAACTGATTCCAAACAACTAAACAAGGCGCACCATCAACTTTAATAACTGCTCCTGTTTTAATATCGGTTAATGCGCTCATAGAAAACTATATAATAAAATTCACCTCCAACTACTTCAAGCAACCTCATCTGAACAATTGCTATCCATAGACCAATCATACAACGTTTGTTAAAATTAAGGCAAATAGATAAAACATTTTTGAAAAAGAAGGTTAAATAATAACAACATAAAAAATTATGACAAATTATCAAGGATTATCTATCGAAGAGGCCAAAAATAGACTTTTGAAATTCGGTTTGAATGATGTTGAAGAACGAAAAATCAGTTTAATCAAAAAATTTATTGCACCTCTTTATTCTCCGATATCACTCATGCTTTTGACGGCCGCTGTTTTATCGTTAATCAACGGTAAAGTTTTTGATTTTTGGTTTATTTTAGCATTATATTTTATCAATTATTCCATCCAAAAATGGCAGGAATTCAAAGCAGACAAATCCATTGCCGAACTTCGCAACAAATT
>CAUJDC010000023.1 GCA_963169815.1 Patescibacteria group bacterium
TATTGTAAGTTGGAATTGGGAAAGTAAAGACACGGTCTTTGGCATCACCTTTTAGCATCACTTCGATGTAGGCGCGGTTAATAAGCTGCATTTCTTTTTCCAATTCACCGAATGTATATTTGTATGGTTCGCCTCCCAGTAATAGTCGTCTGTCTTTCAAATCCGGAGGGCAAGTCCAATCTAAAGTGATATTAGTAAACGGTGTTTGTGTTCCCCAGCGAGAAGGTACATTTAAGTTAAACACAAATGTCTGGATGGCGTCGTAAACATATTTATAAGTTTTCTTCTCAACCAGTTCTTCTACAAGACTAGGATCAGCATTCAATCCCATTAATTCTTCTCGTAATTCTTCGGCATATTTTCTAACATAAGGAGCCAAATATGTATCAAAAGAAGAAAACGCCTGCGCTCCTGCCCACTCATTCTGCAAAGTTCCTAAAAAGTTCACCATCTGGCCAATTGCTCCTGATAAATTCTTGGGTGCTGTCGAGTCAACTTTGTTATCCACTCCATTAAAGCCTTCTTCCAATAATTGACGCAAAGACCAGCCAGCACAATAACCAGAAAACATGCTTAGGTCATGGATGTGCATATCTCCCTCACGATGTGCCAGACCAACTTCTTCAGGATAAATATGCGATAACCAATAGTTTGCAGTTACTTTTCCAGAAGTATTTAAGATCATTCCTCCAAGTGAATATCCCTGGTTGGCATTCTCATTGACACGCCAATCAGACTTGGAGAGGTATTCCTCCAAGGTTTCTCTTGCCCCAATTTGCATTTTAATATTTGTTAAAAACATATACATTATATGGTGGCGTAATACCTTTTGCAACACTACATGTGGTATATTCTTTTGACTAATGATGGGAAAAATTTCCTGCCATATATTTAAAGCAATTTTGTGGCTTCAGTAAATCCGTCTAAGTTTTAGAATGGGAATGAATTCTGACATCATGCTCTATCCACAGGCTAATTTCAGTGCTATCCTGCATTCATAGTCGAAGTGTGGCGAACAGCCGATAGTCGGCTTCAGCTCCTCCGATTTGCTCTGAAACAAAAGGCCTCCCTCATGTCCCGTCGCCTCTTCCACGCTCAATTCCGGCCTCCCTTGCCTGTCAATGGACAGCGCTTCAAAGGGCGTTCTTTTCTGATGGTCACGATGATTAATGCATCGGACACGGGAATGCGCGTCTTTCTGGAAAACGAGTACGTTCCGAATTACTTCCGTGGACGTGTCCGCCTCCTGCGTCTCCCTCGCATCGAAATCACTTCGGCGATCGAGGTTTGTTGTGAATTGCCTGCAAAGGCGGCGAACTACTACCTCTTCCGTTCCGAGCGGATGAAGTTGGAGATTCTGATCGAACCGCGCAGCAAGTCCTTCTTCTTGTTGGATAGCAACAAGCGGCTCACTAGTCTCACTCGCAATACTCACAAGCAACTGGATCTCCCCGAAAGGCAATGAATAGGCATGTTTCAAGCCACCTCTTCCTCCGCGCACGACTTTTTTGTTCCCGCCACCAGGCCGGTACAGATGAAGACGGCGCGGAGCATACTTAAATTATTTAGCTAAAAGCTTTTTAGTTCTGTCATAAAGTTCATGAGCAGTGAACTGTCTACCTGACCATTTGAGAATTTTCTCGTCCATAAATATGCCAGTTTTTTCAGCCAGGTAAGCACACATTTGTCCTTCATAATTCATCTCAACACCAACTTTGAACCGCGCGCTGGACAAAGCTGCCTTCACTTCTTCAGTATGGAAAGGAATGAAGTAAATGATAGTCAGTAAATTGGCCTTGACGCCATCTTTTTTTAGCAATTGCATTGCTTCGAGTAGACCGTCACGCGGAGAGCCCCAGGTCACAAAAGTAATATCAGCATCTGGATATGCTGGCCCAGGTGTGAAACTGCCATCTTCTGCCGGACCAACCACTACTGGAGCTGGTAAATCTTTTAAACAATATTCCAATTTACGCATGCGTTTTGCATGCATAGCATTACGGTTTTCTTCGGTTTCAGTTAAGTCTCCTGTTTCATCATGTTCATCCGTCGCTGCACGATGACGACCGCCTTTCATGCCCGGAAGAACTCTTGGTGAAATACCATTGTCCTCAAATTTATAGCGCATGAATCCATCATCAACAGTCTTGTAACCATTTTCACGTAACTTCTCTACTTCGGCCTGATCACGCAGTAACCAGCCACGATCAACTTTCAAATCTTGTACATCAAATGGCTCAATATTTTTAATTGTTTCCGCCATATGTTTATCAGAAACAATCAGTACTGGCATCTGGTATTTATCAGCAACATTGAAAGCTTCAAAAGTTTTATAAAAATGATCTACGTAGTCAGCTGGTGCCACCACCATTCTCGGGAATTCTCCCTGTGAAGCATGCATCACAAATCGCAAGTCACTTTGTTCAGTTCTGGTTGGAAGCCCTGTCGAAGGTCCACCACGCATTGCTTCATAAATTACCACTGGTGTCTCAATCATTCCAGCCATGCCAACAGCTTCTGCCATCAACGCAAAGCCACCACCAGAAGTTGCAGTCATCGCTCTAACACCAGCCCAGGAAGCTCCAACCACCATATTCATGGCAGCCAATTCATCTTCAGTGTGTTTTACAATCACATGATAATTCTTGGCATTATTAGCCATGAAATGTAGTACAGAAGAAGACGGAGTCATCGGATATTCAGCGACAAATTTCACACCAGCTTTGATCGCCCCCATACAGATAGCGTCATTGCCAGTAATCATAATTCTCTTCGGCTGACCTTCCACCGACATCAATTTAAATTCAAATTCTTCAACCTTATAATTGTTGCGAATATAATCAAAACCAGCTCTTGCAGCTGCGATATTATTAGCGATAATCACCTCACCTTTTTTAGCAAAAGCTTCTTGTAAAATGGCTTCGTATCTTTCAATCTCAAACCCTATCAAGGCAAAAGTCGCACCAAGCCCAACAGTATTTCTAGTGATATCACCTTTGCCAAACTCCATCGCCAACTTTTTGAGTGGCACAGCATAAGCCTTCACTCCAGCTGGAAACTGGTATTCTTTCACCACATCAGCATCATAAATCGCACCGCCTCCAGCTACTAATTCCTTTACATGCAAATCCAGAGTTTCTTTGTTCATGGCCAGTAGCAGATCTAGGTCTTCTTTATGAACTGAAATATCAAAATCAGCCACACGAATTACATTGGAATTATGGCCACCACGAATCAGTGAAGGATATTCAGCATTTCCAAAAATATATAATCCAGCTCTGGAACAGGCCAAAGCAAAGTAATGTCCAGCACTCTGAATTCCGAAACCAGCCTCACCGCCAATCATCCAGGTAAAATCGTTAAACTTTGTATTCATTTCCAAATAATAAAATAAATCGTCCATACTTTACCCGACAGGGACAAGCAGCGCTAGTATTTTTCGTTGCGTCAGCCATTAATACATCATTGTGGCAATTCTGTCTCCATTGGATTTTGCCCAGACCATCAATTATTTCAAAATTTCGCCAACAACTTTATTGATCACGCCACCATCGGCTTTGCCTTTGAGCTTGCCCATCACAAGTCCCATTGCTTTACCCATTTCAGCTTTGGCAGTTATTCCGGCTGCGCCCAAAGTTTCAGTGATGACTGCTCGGACTTCGTCCTCGCTCATTTGTGCAGGCATATATTCCATCAAAACTTTCATTTCAGCTTCTTCTTTTTCAGCCATATCCATTTTGCCACCAGTTTTGAAACCTTCAGCTGCGTCGCGTCTAGCCTTAACTTCACGTTGAACAATTTGCAGAACAACTTCATCATTGGCCTCACGCTTCTCACCATCAGTTTCCCATTTCATAATGGCAGCTTTTAACATACTTAAACATCCTTTGCGCAGTTCATCTCTAGCTTTCATGGCAGCAATAAAATCTTGTTGAACTTTTTCTTTCAATTTCATAAAAAAGAGGGCTAATGATTAAGCCCTCCTACTCTATCAATAAATTCACTATTTGGCCAGTCGCTTAAGAGTTGGCCGTAACTTTTTTATTCAAAACCATCTTTAGTACTTTCATAAAGTTTGGATGCAATCTCACTTCAACTTTATAACCATCATCTTTTACTCCAGCAAAGCCGATATAGCCCCACTGTTTAATTAGTCCACACACTTTTTGCTGATCAGCTTGAGGATAAAGTCTGGCAACCTCATCTGCCACTTTTGGAATAATCAATTTGCTTCTTTCTTGTTTGTTCAAACCCATCGGCAATTGGAAATCCACAGTATTACTCTTTTCAAATAATTCTCTTTCAAATTCCAATACCTCCTGTTGTTCATCAATTTCATCCCATCCAGCATCAACTTCTTCAATCAATTTCAAATCTGCAGTTTGTTTGTCCATCTGTCCTGGACTGATGATATTCGGCAAAATCACTCCATTTTGGCCGTTGTTAGGGCCTTGATTTAACTGCTTATCCATCTGCGGCACAGGAGCAGGTTTGACAACTTCTACAGCTTTTTTTGCTGCACGCGCAGCCTGTACTTGCTTCAACGCTTCACGGGCATCTTTACCTTCAAAAATTTTATAAATACATTCCAGAATTACATGGTCTTCACCATTAGCTTTTCTAGTTTTTAAATTACTGCCAATCATTTTGGCCTGGAACATATTTCCGGTTACAAAAGCCTGCACCTTTTGATCTGGGTTATCACTTTCATCCATTCTCAAGTCACTGGCATCTTTCAAAATCATTTCAGCAAAAGCATAAGCTTCAGGGAATTTTCCCTTGGTTAAGCCAGAGTTAATCCAGCCTTTGTCTTGAGCGTATTTGGCCGTTCTATAGAGATTTTTCATTTTCTGATCAGTGCCCTTCATAATTGCATCGACCTTAGCTTTATCTCCAAAATGTTCATTGAAGTAAACACCAATACCGAGATTAATCATTCTCTCCAGCTCTTTCATTTCAACCTTTTGTTTGTCATTGGTTAAACCCTGGAAGGAGTCGATAAACATCCCAACGATGGTACCATTTTTAATCAGCAATTTAGTTTCACCTTTATTTAAAATATCCTGGATAATTGGACTCTTTGACTCAGTTAAAACTTTGGCAAAAGTTCTAACTTCTGGTTTGGTTTCAAGTTTAGGTGCTGGTGGCTGAACAGTAACTGTCGGTGCCGGTTTTGACGTTTCTTCAATCATCGAAAGACGCGGCGCGCTGCTTGGTGCAGCGCTTGCGGTCGCAACTGCGCTTTGTACAGTGTCTGTTTGCTCAGTCGGAGATTTTGATTTATTTAAACCGAAAACAGCTAGACCTGTCATGGCAAGCACGCCAACTGATGCCGCTACTCTACCCCAAACAGATTTTTTCTTAGAGGCAGGAGCAGGTGGCAAGACAGGTGTAGTATCTTTCTTAGTAACTGGTACTTCCATCTTAACTTCAGGAGCAGAAGGCAAGCGTGGAACCGATATTTCTGGCCATGCCTGCATCTCGGGTCTCGGTGGCAATGTTCTAGGTATAGCCGGCTTAGTTTTTGGTGCTTCTGGAATTGCCTCTTCGGTATTTTCTGGGGTAGGCGCGATCAAGTTTTCGAAGCTGGGCAAAGGTGCAGTTTTTGGAATCAATTTACCAGTCAACTCAGTTGTAATTGTAGCAATACCCTCTTCAACCGCTTGTCTTTCCACTTCATCCTGTCTGGCTTTAGCCGGGCTCCACGGAGCCATGGGTTTGCCCAAGCGTTGAGCTGTGGCTTGTTGTAATTTCAAGCTTTCTTCATATTTCTTTCTTGCTTCATCTGAAGGTTCAAAAGTTGGTCTCATTGTTTGTCCAGGTTTATAACTTTGAACTGGTATGCCTGGAATAGTGTTTCTTGACGAAAATGTAGAACTGGGAAAATCCTGGTCGTCAATCGCCAGAATTTTTGCAGTCTCCATATCCATTTCTTCACGGCTATGCAGTATTGCCTCTTCCTGTGCCACTACAGCAAAGATCGCTTCTTCATCGCAGTCTTTGCTGATACTCTCAACCAGGTTTCTGCGCACTGGATTTCCTTTTAAGCCAAAACGATTTTCCAGATGATCCAAATGATCAAAAAAAGCTGACACTGCCATACTCAAATCAAAGGGCAATTTGTAAGGTGCCAATTTTATTAGTGACCATTCTTGCAGCATCCATCTTAGAACTACTTCAAATTTTTGAGTAAGTCTTTCGGTGATTATTGTTTTGACTTTCTCGAGTTCCTGCTCAGCATCTCTTTTTCTCTTTAAAATAGCTTCGCTCGGACTCTCGACGCTCTCAATAGTAGTTTTTAAATCTTGTAATTTGGCCTGAGCAATAATTAAATCTTCTTCCACTTTTTTGAAACTGATCTGCAAATCTTTTTCAAAACTTTTCAGCAAATTAGGCATTTCCCCAATCGTTTCATACGGCAAAAAAACTCTCAGCGGAGTTTTACTCAAAGTAGAACGGTCATAATGCCTTAATCAAAGCTCCTCAGGGGTCGCTGACCAAGGTCTGTCTGGAGGTACTACAAGATTAAGATAAGGATGCGTACCGAAGCTTTTGCGGCCTGTGCTCATATTCGTTATTTAAATAAGAGAAGAAATGAATTAAACACTAAATATGCATAAAAGTCAAGTAAACCGCTATGCTCCAATTTATGAAGCAGTGAAAATCTACTGACATTCTAGCAAATTTCCCGTAATAAAAAAGCCCCTCTTTTTAAGGAAGGGCTTTTGTTCAATTCAATAGACTATTTAGTGTCCATTGCTTTCTTTGACTCTTCCATTGCCTTGTTAGCTGCTTCCATAGCAGCTTTACTTTGTGCATCAGCAGCCTCCATAGCTTTCTTAGCCTCCGTCATAGCCTTTTCTTCATCACCAGCCATAGCCTTTGTATCGCTAGTTGCTGTAGCCTCAGTCTTGTTATCAGTAATACCTACTGAACCACTGACATTTTCAGTAGTATTTTCCACAACCTTTACACTTCCATTAACATTAGAGCTGTTATCTGGAGTCTTATTGTTTTCAGCTGGTTTTTGGTTACAACCTGCCAAAATCATACCTGTAGCAACAGTCAAGATTAAAATATTAGCCTTCTTCATAGAGAGTTTTGTTTTAATAATAAAGCACAAACATTTTAACTTTTCTTTCTTTTAAGCCAAATACAAACGCTAGCACAAACTCAAAATCGTGTTTTAATAACAAAAGAGCTCTCCATACAGAGAACTCTTTTTCTTTAAATTTATTCTTACCAGAGTTCAGGTCTACCACAGTTTTGTAATGTTCTATCAGTAGTGTTTAACGCTGCTACTAAAGTGTCATTACATCTCACAATTGAGGCAATAATTTGAGGATTTTTAGAGAAATTATTGGCAATACAAGTAGTATTTACTCTATGCTCTTTACCCTTTGGCTCACATTGCACCACATAATCTACATTCTTTTTAGATACTTTATCGTTAGATTCAGCATCAGTAAGTGCAACACGAATACATTGCTGTCTGCTTGTTTCAAGTGTATCAACTACTGCTATTGAATTAGGTACTAGGGTAGCGTCAGGACACTTTTTACCAAGGTTTAAGTTAATGCTTGCTCTGAGACGAAGAATCTCTGCGTCGCTTTGAACGATTTTACGAATATTAGCTTCGTTTTCCAAAGCAGCAGCTTCTTTTGCAGCATTATAATCGCTGCAGCCTTTCAGTCCTAGAGCTGCGCCGCCAACTAAGGCAGCTGCTCCAACTCCTAATCCAACTTTTGTGAGGGTTTTCATATAAATTATTTTAATAAATTTAATTAAGAGCAAATTATATAACAGGTATAAATATTGTCAAGAGATAAATGTGGTATTTTATAAAAAACCTTCCAAAGGCTTTTTTAAGCCATTATATTAATCGAAATAAACCTCCCCCATGGCCAAATTCAAACTTTTATTGACCGATTTAGACGGAACTTTGCTGGATACTTCCGAGTATATTTATGCTGCCATGGAATATGCCTTGGCTAAAAATAATTTCCCCATCCCTCCCCGTTCTGAGATCGAAAAACGCATGGGCCCGCCTCTGGAAGAACTCTACACTGCCTTTTATCCAGATGCCGATGTGGTCAAGCTTTCGGCTGATCATCGTGAATTCCAAAACAATAATCTCCAATTAGCCAAACCTTTCTCAAATACTGTAACTACTTTGGATAAACTCCGCGCCGCAGGCTTGAAAATCGCTGCCGTAAGCACTCGCAATGGAGATACCGTTTATAGAACTCTCCAAATCAATGACTTAGAGAAATACTTCGACCTGATTATCACTGGCAGTGATGTCGAAAAGCATAAACCAGATCCAGAAGCCCTGAACTTCGCCATGTCCCGCCTCCTATTCCAGCCAGCCGACGCTATTATGGTCGGCGACACTGACTCCGATGTTTTAGCAGCTCGAGCTGCCAAAGTGCCAGTTATTGGCTGTACCTACGGGCTCCAGGGCGATTTGGTTCTGCGAAATCAGCCAGACTATGCCATCAAAGACATAGCCGAAATACTCCCTATTATATTAGGCTAGGATTCTTCGCCTTCCATTCGATAAAATTTGGTGTATTTCTCGCGAAATTTGCCCAGTTTTGGTGCAATCACTACCTGGCAATATGGCTTCCAGGCATTGTTTTCATAGTATTTTTGATGATAATTCTCTGCTTCAAAAAACTCTTTCAACGGCTTTACTTCAGTAACAATCTTTTTACCTGGACCCCATAATTCCTGCGCATCCAAATCGGCAATCACTTTCATTGCCTGCTCCAACTGCGCTTCACTATTATAAAAAATCACTGATCTATATTGAGTTCCCACATCATTCCCCTGGCAATTCATTGTAGTTGGATCATGCGCTGCAAAGAAAATGTTTAAAACATCCTGCAAACTCAACTTCTCAGGATCAAAAGTTACTTGCACAACTTCGGCATGGCCAGTATTTCCTTCACAAACCTCCTCATAACTATTCTTGCCTTTTCCTCCTGAATAACCCGACAATACTTCAGTAACTCCTTTGCATTTCAAAAAAACAGCTTCAATACACCAGAAACATCCCCCTCCAAAGACAATTTTTTCCAGGTTTTGCATAAGGTTTTTATTAATTTTGCCTATTATAACATAGTCAATTTGAGCTTCTCCTCACGGCTCATTATTTTAATCGCCGCCTCCCTTTTCCTGGCCACCGCATAGCTGCTACAAGCCTTACTATAAACCAATATAACCGGCCTGCGAATTTTGGTATAATGCGCTCCCGATTTGAGATTATTGTGCTGATACAGGCGTTTCTCCAAGTCATTGGTAGATCCTGCATAAAAAGTCCCATCATTACATTCCACTATATATACGTAATACTTTTGCTTGGGCATTTTGGTATTTTTATCTTTCAAATGAGATTTTTGAACATGGCGGAACGGAGGGGACTCGAACCCCCGACCTCCACAGTGACAGTGTGGCGTTCTAACCAGCTGAACTACCGCTCCATGCCTTTAAGGCTAGCACGATTCATAACTTATCCAGTAGCGTGCGTCGCAAATATAATTAACCTCTGCTTCAATTGCAAGGAAATTTCTAAACTTTAGCCGGACGACGATAAAAGAGCATATAGGTCAGCGCTCCCATTGTAATAACACAGCCTGAAATGTAGATTGAAGCCAGTGGGCTCATCATCGAAGCGATAAAACCGGCCAAAACCGGAGGAATGCCTTGAGCAAGGGCTTGAACTGCTGCATCAATGCCCAGAATTTCGCCCTGTACTTCAGGTCCGACTGAGCGGCTAACCAAACCGCGCATATTGGCCATCGTCAGACCGTTCATTGCCGCGAAATAAGGCGTTACCATGAATACCTGCCAGCCAGCGACCGGCGCCATATAGAGGAAAATACCGATAGCAGTTCCCAGAATACTGAAGCGCAAGATCTCATCTTCACGAAAAGCTTTAGCCATATTTCTAACAATCAAAGCCTGGGTGATGACAATAAAAATTCCTACTACTGCAAAGAAATTGCCGATATCGCCCTGTTTAAAGCCAAATTTGTGACTCAAATAAACTGAGAAGAAACTTGTAAAGAAAGCAAATCCTCCATTCACCAAAAAGTTTACCAGGAAAAGCAGACGCACTTCTTTCATCAAAAAGCTTTTGCGAATATGTCCGAATGCTGCTCCCAGTTTGATACTGACACGCCCTTCGCGTTTATTAGCTAAAGTCTCTGGAAGGAAAAAATAAACTGAAATCATATTAACAACTGCTAAGATCGAAGCCAAAATAAATGGCGTTGTGGCATTAAACCAGCTCACTAGGCTGCTATCAGAAATCTTTCCTCCGAGAAATGGCCCAATAATAAACCCAAGTCCAAAAGCAGCTCCAATCAGCCCAAAATTTTTCGCTCTATCCTTAGGCTCAGTCACATCAGCAATAGCAGCTTGTGCTACAGAAATATTTCCGCCTGTTACACCATCAATCGCTCTTGCTACAAATAGCAGCGGTATTGATTTCATAAAAATCGCCAGGGCAAAAAGTGCGTAACCAATTGCAGTTCCCATCAGAGAAAAAAGCAGAATTTTGCGACGGCCATATTTATCAGAAAGTTGCCCCAAAATCGGCGTAGCCAAAAATTGCATCAAAGGGAATATGGCAGTAAGCAAGCCAAGTAACAGATATCCCTGTTGCTCAGAAAAACCAGTCGGCAAAATATAAAATTCTGATCCAGGATTCCCTAAAAGCAATGGCATAATTGGAAACAAAATCCCAATCCCCATCATATCAATAAGTACTGTCAGAAATACAACTAACAATGGCTTACCAGTATTATTCACGCGTGGCTTCATCAAACAAAAAATTAAATTTGAGAGTGGCTAATCTATAATGTCTGCTTGTTTTTGTCAAAATATATTGCGTACCATACAGAAGTATTCTGGCTAAAATTTTCGCAGATTTTTTTGTTTCTATCCACCTTCCCTTCTTTTTCTGCTAAACTTCAGCCATGTCACAAAATCCCAAAGTCATAGGTATCGATTGCCGCATGTATTCCCCTAACTTCACGGGGATTGGCCGTTACGTTTATGAATTGGTTCAGAATCTGCAAAAAATCGATCAGCACAATCACTACAAACTTTTCTTCAATCAGCCAGAATTTGATTATTTCAAAGCCAGCAGTCCTAATTTCGAAAAAGTTCTGGTCAAAGCCAAGCACTACTCTGTTGATGAGCAAACGGCCTTCTTAAAATCTCTCAATCAGGCCAAGCTTGATCTGATGCATTTCACCCATTTCAACTCGCCCATTCTTTATAGCAGACCATCAGTAGTCACTATTCACGACCTCACGCTGCATTTTTTTCCTGGTAAAAAGATGACCAAGCCTTGGCATCGATTGGCTTATCGTCTGACTATCGATTCTACAGTTAAAAAAGCCAAAAAAATCATTGCCGTCTCCCGCTCCACTGCCAATGATTTGCAATCTGTACTCAAAACTCCTTTAAACAAAGTTCACATTATCTATGAAGGTGTTAATCCAGAATTCCAGATTATCCAAGACTCAGCTCGTCTCCGTACTACCCGTCAGAAATACCAGCTCGCCGATCGCTTCTTACTCTATAG
>CAUJDC010000024.1 GCA_963169815.1 Patescibacteria group bacterium
CTTTGCCGAAAGTGAAGAAACCATGTTGGCAGCCGCAGCTGGCTTCACCGCCCGCAAAAAAATCCCCTATGTTTGCGGAGATGCGGCCAAAATACTCGGCAAAGGTGCAGATATGCTACGCAACTCCATCATTTACCCAAATCTCAACGTCAAAATCCTCATTACTGGCCTCGGCATGAGTAATATTGACGAAGGCCCAATCAAATGCTGTTTTGACGACCTCTCACAGCTGCTCCCACTTCCCAATTTAAAAATCCTCACTCCTGCCGACCAAAACGATTTACGTTCAATTTTGGAATTCACAGCCACCGACTATGGCCCAACTATTATTCGCATTCCTAAATTCCCAGCTGCTACTTATCTCGACTCCAGCTATCAGTTTACTCCTGGAGCTCCACTCAAGCTCTTATCAGGGCATCAAATCGCTCTGATTTGTTCTGGTGGAATGCTCGCCGAAGCTACCCAGGCTGCTGAAGAGTTAGAAAAAAAAGGCATTTCCGTAGCCGTTTTCCATCTCAGTTCAGTTAAACCTTTGAATGAAACTGAATTGGCAGATCAGTTAAGTACTTTTGAAATGATTGGCATTATTGAAGACCATTTTCAAACTGGCGGATTAACCCACTTGATTGGAGCTATTTTAGCCCGAAATCAGAGTCAGATTTTTAGTCCCAGCAAACTTATTCCAATTGCCCTGAATCAATATCCAGAAAGCTCCAAATACCAGGACGCTCTAAATCGCCATGGCCTTTCTGCCAAAGCTATTTATGAAAAAATCCGCGACGCCTGGACTCAACACTAAATCCAAGTGACTTGATCACCTGCTCTGATACCAAGTTTTTCAGCCATACCAGCATTGATTTCCACTACAAATTTTACAGGTTTGACCGAATTGGTTGTTGGACAATTTCTGCTGTCTTTCGAAGTACAAGGCTGCACATTTTTAGCCACATGCTCGATCATGCCATTTTGATTGATGAACAACATATCAAGTGGAATAAGTGTATCCTTCATCCAGAAATTCATGTACCCCTGATTCTGGAAAATAAATAACATTCCCTTTCTTTCATCGAGAGATTTTCTATGCATTAAACCAATTTTTCGTTGAGCATCAGTTGAAGCAACTTCTACTTCGAATTCATTTTTATCTTTACCAGAAGTGATCACAACTTTTTTAACTGGCAAATCTTGATTGATCATAACAGGTTGAACATTAGCATTTTGCAAATCTACCTTACCATCAAGCTTGCCGTTCTCACCAGTAAAATCAAAGCAACCAGTAAAGAGAGCTGAAACACTTATAATGGCTGCAAACAGTGTAAATCTATTTTTCATATTGTTGAATAAAGCTTCCTGAATAATACAACTTATTGGGAGACAGTCAAATCCCGCTGGATTTAATCTAAACTTCATCTTACGATAATAACCAAACAATATAATACAAAAACTCGATCGGGGTGGGGGCAGCTTGGAGCGAGACCATTCTTGCCAGATTGCGTCTCAGGGGTTCGATTCCCCTTGCCTCCACCACCGATCAGCAACTATAATTCATATAGGCAAGAATGGTCTCAGCTTTCACAGCTGCAAAAACCCTAGAGAAACTCTCCGGGGTTTTTACTACAATTCCCACAAGTATTTCCCGTAAACCTGGGATGCTTTAACGTAAGGATAAATGAAAGCCCTTGAGTCCTTACTATGATCGCGATTATCACCCAAAACAAAATATTCACCTTCCGGCACCAGGAAATATCTATCATCACCATAATTAACTGGACCATTGGTATATGGCTCAGCCAATTTAATATACTCAACATCGCCAGGTCTTTTCACATAAACATCTGATCCACTAATTTTGACCATTTCACCCGGCAGACCAATTACTCTTTTTATATAAAAATATTCTACATTTCCAACTTTCTGTCCCAGGCTGAAAACAATCACATCACCACGATTCAAGTCGCCATAACGGAAAGCCTGTCTATCAATCACGAACAACTCACGATGATGAAAAGATGGATTCATTGATTCCCCATCAACCATGAATGGCGACCAGAAAATCAGTTTTGTAGCAATAAACCAGACCAAGTAAAAATTCGTCATATTTATTTTAATCTATTTTTCTTTCCAAACCTTTAACTGCCTCCTCCAGCTCTTCACGGCTGAGTGGCTTATCATGATAGAAGCTTTTATTTTCGGCAAAATCCACACCTTTAGCTTTCACTGTCTTAACAATAATTGCCACGGGCAAGCGGCTCTCAGCAACAGCTTTTTCATAAGCGCCCAAGAGCTGATCAAAATCATGCCCAGCAAAAACATTAATCGTTCTAAAACCAAAACTATCAAGTTTATCGGAAATCGGATCAGCTAAATTTAAGTTCCTCACCAGGCCATCTTGTTGAATCCCATTGCGATCTATCAGTACTACCAAGTTCCCTAGTTTTTGATGTCCAGCTTGCAGTAATGCTTCCCAAGTTGCTCCTGCTGCCATTTCCGCATCACCAATCATCACAAAAACTCGATTACGAGAACGATCAGCACGCAAAGCTAAAGCAAGTCCAATCGCCTCCCCCAAGCCCTGCCCAGGCAAACCTCCACCAAGTGGAACTCCTGGAATTTTTGAACGAGGGTTGGAAGTAAGCAGTGCACCAGCTTGTTTAAAGTAACTAATTTCTTCTGCAGAGAAATAGCCCAGATCTGCCAAAATGGCATACCAGGTTGGAGCAGCATTGATTTTGGAAAGAATAAAATAATCCTGATTTTCACTATTTGGCTTGGCCGGATCAATATTCATAATCGGCCCATTATGGCTTTGCCCATAATACAAAGTCACCAGCATTTCTACGGCCGACAAAGCGCTACCCACTGCACCAGATTCGGCATTGGCAATCATTTTGAGAACTTCCATCCTGATTTCGGTAGATTTTTGACGAAGCGCCGCCAGATATTCCTGAAATTGCATAATAAAAACTAATAAGCTGGGCTTAGGTTAGTCCAAAATGGGTATAAGTGCAAAGCAAAAACTATCCTCTCCCCGAATATTTTCTGAGTAAATCTACTGAATTCACTGGATGACCAACGCTTTTTGACAGTGAAGCCAATTTTTTGATTGCCTCTTCAATTTCTGCCTTAGTTTTTTTACGTTTCTTCGGAATTTTTATTTCAATTTTTTTCATATCTTCAAGTTATTATAGGCTCTTCTAAGCTTAATATCATTAGTATAAAAACCATCCAGATTCAAACTAACACAATACGCCAAGATAGTTAAGTCCTGTGTTCTGAGATTTGCCATCCGTGCCAATTTCATCATTAATGGCAAAATAACTTCTCGATCAAGGTCGATAATTGTACATTCAGAAAGAATAAATTTCACTAGCTCTAAAACTTCTTTTTGAGAATATTTTTTACGCAGCATTACATTCACAATCTCATAAATAACAATAGTCGGCACGAGTACATTTACCCTTTTCCTCAATAGCCTATTTACCTCACGAAGTGATTCATAATAAAAGACATCTTCTTTAATAAAAGATGAAATCCACACCGACGAATCCAATATGACGTTTTTCTCTTTGGTCATGAGGACAAAATACCGGTTCAACATTAAATTCTGCTGAAATTTTCTTAAAATTGACAAAACCTATCAACTGGGTAAGAATTAGCCCTCGACCCTTAACAATCCATCGAAAACCAGAGAGCTATTTGTCCACAGTTTGAGACTTTCTCGTGCCACATGCACGGTGAAAATTTCGCTTGGGCAGATATACTCTCTGTTTTGTAACAACCATCGAAAGGCACGACTACCATGTCCATCCATGAAGATCCCAAAGAAGCACTCTTGGAACTCTGGGCCAAACAGTTCAACGACGAAAGGCTGTACGTTCAACTGAAGCGCCTGAAGAAGCGGATGATCAAAATCCCTAGCACTGCGGCCGACATCGCTGCGCTGTCAGAACGCCTCAGGCATATGCAAGAGCAGCTCCGCGAAGGAAGGCGTCTGCTGGGAGCCATGCACCTGCACATCAAGACGCACAACGAAGAGCAGAGCTACGTGCTGAGACCGATTTCCAGCATACGTTACTCCGTATATGACGGTGTCAAAGTTACACGGCATACCGTGTCAGTGACCGACCTTCCCCTGAAGATCCGTATCGACGGGTCCTTCGACGTAGCAGATCCCACCTTTGCAATGGGGATTTGCATCGATCTAAAAGAACCCTACATCCTCCGCGCGTCCAGTGCACATCCCTTTCGGGCCTACCTGAATGGCCACAGGTACGAATTTCACAGCGAGCCGCAACTCGTGGGAACCCACGACCACATCATGGTCGAGGACACCAGCCTGATCATCAACTGGATCGATAGGTTCTTACATCACAGAGCGACGGGTCGCGTCATCAAACACGGCCCGATTTCTCGAGGTGCCGCTATTTAGTAGCTGCGGCCTGTTTTGCTCTAATCAATTTCCCAAAAAACTCCTCACTCTTTTAGACCATAAACGCACATTGCCAATAGCAACTTTACCAACCTGCCGCACTGATTCCACGCCAGATTCATTCACCAAAAAGCACTCTTCTGCAGTATCAAAAACACCTTCAGCTACTGGCAACAGTTCTTCCAAAAATCTGGCCACCCGAGCCGCAGTTTCTGAAGTAAGTTCAGTATAATAGGCACGCCCATCAAGCACCCAAAATAGATTAGGTTTTGAAGCATCGGCGGCGTCCAATTTGATCGTTTTTAATTGCATCCAGGTATATTTTAATCTAAGTATATATTACACCCCGGCGCACAACTGGCACATGCCAAAACGCCCAAGAGTATTTTTTAAAAACAAAGAGCCATGGTCGACGATCAAATCAAATTAGCTTTGCAAGAAATCAAAAAGAAACGTGAAGAATTACGCGACATTCGCAAAGATATTAGAGAAGAAGAAAAAATCGACAGCCCCGAATATATCGATCTAGAAAAAGCTTTCAAAGATCTGAAAAAACAGGTCAAAGAATTCAAAGATGAATGGATGCGTGAAATGCAAACAGATGAGCATTACAACAAACTTCGCGAAATGAAAATCGCCAAAGAAGAAGAAATCAGCGAAGCCAATGAAAAACTTTTTAAATTAATTTCTCAACTTCCTCAAAAGCCAGTCGATATGAACATGGAAACTGAACAAGGACCAATTCGCGTTCAAATCATGCCAGAAATGAGACTATATCTGAATGGTCGCGAGGAGCGTAAAAAATAATCAATGACTGATGCAAGGCCTAAATCTGTAGCAATTATCGGCGGCGGAGCTGCCGGCTTGATGTCCGCTTATCACGCGAAATTAAATCACCCCGATCATCACATCGCACTTTACGAAAAGAATGCCTACGTTGGCGCTAAAGTGATTATCTCAGGTGGAGGCCGCTGCAATGTCACTACTGGTATTTTAGATCTCAAAAAAGTTTTGCAAAATTATCCACGCGGCTCAGAATTCCTCCGTACTGCCATGCAAAATTTCCCACCAGAAGCTGTCATCAGCTGGTTCGAATCTCAAGGAGTGCCCCTCAAAACTGAAGAAGATTTACGCGTCTTTCCAGTTTCCAATAATGGCAAACATGTCGTCGGCGCACTGGAAAACGCACTCAAAGAACTTGGCGTAGAAATTCACTGCCACACACATATCATCGAAATTTCCAAAACCTCAGCTGGCTTTCTAATCGAAACCAAAGCAGGGCCAAAGCCTCTAGTCGACGCCATCATTCTGACCACAGGCGGCAATGCTTATCGCCAAACCGGATCGACTGGAGACGGTTATGCTTTTGCTAAAAACCTCGGTCACAGCATCACTGAACTTGCGCCATCTCTCTCTAATTTCCATCTTCAAGAAAGTTGGGCCAAAGAACTCTCTGGTATCAGTTTCAAAAAAGCCAAACTAACTTTTATTTCCCATGATGGCACTTCAATTTTTGAGCGTACTGGACCATTTCTATTCACTCATAAGGGCATCAGTGGACCAGCCATTTTCGCGGTTTCCGGCATGGCTGCTTATCAAAAATTCGATTCCAACAAACCTGCCAAACTTCTAATAGATTTCTTCCCAGATCAGAAATCTGAACAACTCGACACACAATTACAAGAATTAATTTCAACCAACTCCGCCAAAAAAATCGTCAGCATAATTGCACAATTACTCCCCCATCGCGTAGCCGAAAGCATCATCTCGGTTAACACAGTCCCCGACTCTGTTACTGGTGCCAATCTCTCCAAAGTCCAGCGCCAAAAGCTAATCGAAACCTTAAAAGCCACTCCTGTGACAGTCACCGGCCGGGGCGCCGGCGATGAATTTGTGACCGCGGGCGGCGTACCACTCAACGAGATCGATCCAAAAACCATGCAGTCCAAAATCTGCCCCGGCCTTTTCTTTGCCGGTGAAATTATGGATATCGATGGATTTACTGGTGGTTTTAACCTCCAGGCCAGTTGGGCTACAGGGACTTTGGCCGGGGAGTCGGTTTAGGGAAAATCACCTCAACTGCCTTTTCTATTTTCTTGAGTTCATCTATTGGCAACTTGGTCAAAGCAATTTTTAGCTGTGTTAGTGTAACGATAATTTCTCCACATCTTTCAAAAACAGTACCTGTCACTAAAGACTTGATATACTGATTTAACCAGTCACACACAGCCTGTTTATCAAAACTCAGGCTATTTCTTTTTTCAATATCTAAACTCAAAACGTCCATGATTGCCGAAGACAGAATAGAATAACATTCACCTTCTGCTTTTTTCAAACCATCATCCATAGCTATATCAACCCGTTCTCTAACCACCGTTCTATTGTGAATTACAGTTTCTGATCTAGCAGCAGCCAAATCATTAATAGTTTTGCGGCCTACAGCTTCCACTATGCCTTCTCTTCGGCCTGGAATTTCAATTGTCATATATATTCTTAATTAAGCCGGGCAATTTTAGGACATCAAAAATATGACAACAAGCAATAAAAATTGACGTCTGCCTAAATTGTGCTAAACTAGTGCTGTTTAGTCATCTCGTTAGTCTACTTGATAATAATATATTTAAGTAAGGACAGAGATTGAGGTCGAACTAGCAATCTTTAATTAAACAATATTAAATCAAGTTAACATGGAAAAGAAATTATTTTTCGGAAACATCTCTTACGATACTACAGATGCTGACCTTCAAAAGGCCTGCGCTGAACACGGTACTGTTATTTCAGCAGAAATCGTTATTGATAGAGCTACAAACCGTCCTAAAGGTTTCGGTTTCGTAACTATGTCTACAGAAGAAGAAGCTCAAGCTGTTATTGACGCCCTCAATGAAAAAGACTTCATGGGCCGCAAAATCTTCGTAAACGAAGCTCGTCCAAAAGAAGATCGTCCTAGACGCTAATTAGCTTTAGCTGTTTCATTACGAATCTAAAAAAACCCTTCCTCGGAAGGGTTTTTTTGATGCCTGGATTTTAAGTTGTTCTGATCAAGTAGTATCAAATAGTATACGAAAATACGGCTCAGCTGCTAATTTTGAAGTTGACGAAGTAAAAGCTTAACTAGACTATTTTGAAAGTTCGTCTCCCATATAAACACTTTCATACTCCCCTTTTGAGTAACTCAAGATTTCATCAGATTTGAAGAATCTTGGTACTTCAGCCTTAGCTGTATCCACAGAGTCAGAAGCGTGAACCACATTGCAGGCTACGCTCATGGCGAAGTCACCACGGATTGAACCAGCTTCAGCTTCACGGGCCTTAGTAATACCTACAATTTTTCTAACTGCAGCTACTACTTCCAGACCTTCGAGACATAAAGCGATTACTGGAGAACTTTGCATGAAAGAACTAACTCCAGGGAAGAATGGTTTGTCAGCAATGTGAGAATAATGTTCACGAAGAACTGCTTCATCAAGCGTCATCATTTTCATACCAACAACCTTGAGACCTTTTCTTTCAAAACGCTTTAAAACCTCACCAATCAAACCTCTTTGGATACCATCTGGCTTGATCAAAACCAAAGTTTTCTCATTAACTCCAGCAAAATTCATAGTCATAATTTAGTAAATTATTAAGTTTTCACGCGGATTATACCTAAGACAAGCGCTTTTGTCTATGGGGGTAGATGCCGACCCTATTTCACCCTAATTAAATCGCCGTCATCAAAACCTACATAAATAACCTTCGCTTTATTTAGGGGAGATGAAGGGCTCGAAATCATGTAATCACTTATCAGTTTTTTAGATAAAACCAAAACTTCTTGCCAACTTTTCTTCTCAAATTGAGAAAACCTTTCCTTCGCAACAAATTGTTGTTCAAATATCCAATCATTGTTCTTATCAACATTATTAGATCCAACAAGATACATCGTCGGCCCTTCACTAGTTTCGTACAAACCAAAATAAAAGCCCTTCAAATCATCTTTAATTAGCAATAAAGCATCATCAAGCCAATCTTTAAATAATATTTCTGAACTTAACATAGTCTATAATTTGGACAATAAATTAGGGGTTTCACCTAGAAATATCCTAAGGCCAACCGATTGATTGCCTATAGAAAGTGATAGAGGTCTATACAGCTGGGCAAAAACTAAACCTACTCCCCTTTTCGAATCAAAAGCTTTAGCAATAATAGCTGAGTTTTTCTGCCCACCTATTATAACATTTCCACTATAAACAACGGTGAAAAAGGTAGGTTTAACAGAAGTAGTTCTAACGAAGTTTTCAGCCTTCTGAAGTGCCGCTTCGTAAGGCTTATCTACAAACCTATGAATAGTTTCGTCTGCGCCTACGCTTATCATCACAAATGGAACTAATGGACCTTTATTATCAGAAATTGAAAACATACCATATCTTAGTGATTTTTCTATGAAAGTATCAAAAACAGTGTCTAGTTTTGGAAAAGGTAAACTTGAAGCATTCGGCATAAACGAAGCAGGTTTTTGTCTTTTGTCCAACCACTTTACAAAAAGTAGCATCAAAACTAAAACTATTACAGATCCTATACTTGTTAGAGCAATATCAGACATATTTTATTCTTTAAGCACTTCTTCCCACATCCCAACCGTCAAAAACCAGCTCTAAACTATTCCCATTATTTAGTTTATCAACTATTTGATAAAAATGTTCACATTTTTTAAATAAAGAATTTTCAGTATTAACACCAGGTTGGAGTATTTGAAGCCAAAATAAATCTTCATTTTTATATATTTTGTCGAATTCATATTCACCAAGGCTTTCTATTTCTTCTACCAGCAAAACCATATCTTTCAAATCTTTAGAACAAAAGAAGAAAGACCAAAGTAAATCGCTCTTTAAGTCAAAGGCATTATCTTTCCTAATATTCTCAAATATGTCTTTTATTGAGTCTAAGGTCACCATAATTTAAAAAATATCGTAATAATTAAATTCCTTTCGGATATCAGCTTCCAACTTTTCAGAGTCAAAGCCCTTCTTTACCCTTCCTCCAACTATACGAATAGACTTAATGATGTTTTCAAGAAGAAGTTTCCTACGTTCATCCTCAGTGCCATCTTTAAACTTTGCATGATCTATTTTAAGCCTAATATCAGTCGATTTATTTTTATGCTTTACTAGCTTTCTTTCCTTGCTAAGAACTCCAGCGCTTGTAAAGCGTTCGCCCAATATCGTAGGGATTACACCAAGTATTTCTATAGAATCACCGTAATCGTTTTGATCCAAAATATTCGTTTGGATCTGCTTTTCAACTTGATTACTAACCATCAGTTTTTCATGACCTATATCAGAGTCTACTTCACCCGATAAAAAAAGTCTTATTTTCGTCATATTAATTAATGATTATTTTTATTTAAAGGAGGACCTTTACCATCATTGTTTTTTTTGTGCTCTTGAATCTTAGCAGTTTCCCAAGTTCTCATTTCTCTCTTAGTACCAGTGACCTCCGGAATTAAACGTGCATTTATTGAGTCCAAGTATTTTTGAGTATACCTCTTATCCGGATTAATACTTTGTCCATACTTCAATATATCGCCAGTGGTTCTA
>CAUJDC010000025.1 GCA_963169815.1 Patescibacteria group bacterium
GATCGTTTTTTGCCTGATAAAGCAATTGATTTAATGGATGAAGCCGCTTCAGTTTTGAAAATTGAAATAGACTCAAAACCTACTGAGTTGGACGCCTTGCACAGAAAAATCATGCAATTGGAAGTTGAACGAGAAGCTTTGAAGTCAGAAAAGGATGACAAAGTCGCCAAAAATCGTTTGAAGGACTTAGAAAAAGAATTAGCTGAACTTCATGAACAGGAAGGACAGCTAGAGTTACATTGGAAAAATGAAAAAGAAACGATTGATAAAATCAAGGATTCCGCCAAACAAATCGATGCTTTGAGACTGGAAGCAGGTCAAGCAGAACGTATTGGTAATTATCAAAGAGTCGCTGAAATCAATTATGGGAAAATTCCAGAATTGGAAAAAGAAATTGAGACAGCTCAAAAAAGATTGGCTGACTTACAGAAAGATCGCAAAATTTTGAAGGAAGAAGTGACCGAAGAAGATATAGCCAAGATTGTTTCCCGCTGGACAGGAATTCCTGTGGCAAAAATGCTTAAGGAAGAGTCACAGAAAATGACGGAGTTGGAAAAACTTTTGGCTCAGCGTGTAATTGGACAAAAAGCTGCGGTAGAAGTAGTTGCTAAGGCTATTCGCCGTAATCGTGCGGGCATTTCTGAGGAAAATCGTCCAGTAGGATCATTTATGTTTGTCGGCCCTACTGGTGTTGGTAAAACAGAATTGGCCAAGGCTTTGGCACAGGTCTTGTTCAATGATGAAAGAATGATCACACGCATCGATATGAGTGAATATATGGAAAAACACTCTGTAGCTAGATTGGTTGGCTCTCCTCCAGGATATGTCGGTTATGAGGAAGGTGGTCAATTGACTGAAGCGGTACGCCGTCACCCATATACTGTCATTTTACTTGATGAAATAGAGAAGGCTCATCCAGATGTATTCAATATTTTGTTACAGGTTTTGGACGACGGAAGGCTGACCGATTCTAAAGGAAGAACTGTGGATTTCAAAAATACAGTAATTATTATGACTTCTAATCTCGGATCTGCTGAAGTTTCTGCTGCTAAAGGTGAAGACAAAAAGCAGGAGTTACAGATGAAAATATTGCGTAGTTTTTTCCGTCCAGAGTTTTTGAATCGTCTCGATGATATTATTATTTTCCAAAAACTAAGCAAAGAAGAATTGGCAGAAATAGTAGAGCTTCAGATCGAGACAGTTCGTAAGCGTTTGAAAAAAAAGGGTATTGATGTCGAAATCACCAAGATGGCTGCGATGTACTTGATTTCTGCGGGTTATGATAACGAGTTTGGAGCAAGACCGCTTAAAAGAGTTATTCAAACTAAAATCTTGGACGAACTGGCTTTGCAGATTATCGAGGGAAAAATTAAAGAGGGAGACAAGGTTACGGTGGATTTTGCTGACGATGAGATATTGATTAAGAAAAAGTAGGAATTTACAAAGAGAGGGTGATTATGCCCTTGTTGTACCGTAAATTTACCCCAGAGCTTTTGAAGTGTTCGCACAGACAATAGTTTATTAAGCAGAACAAGTCTGGCTTATTGACATTTATTGTTTTAGATTTAAGATTCAATAGTTTGTAGAACTTAATCTATTTTTATGGCTAAACAGGAAGGATTTGTTGATGTGCTTGAAGGAATTGTTTACGGAGATGAGGGTAAAGGCGATATAGTTGATGAAAAGTTGGCACATGGTGAATATGATATTTCTGCTAGAAAAAATGGTGCTAATAATGCTGGTCATAATGTAGTAACTGAGACAGGAGAAAAGTTGATTTTAAATGCCATTCCGTCAGGTGTGAAATATAGAAATATTATTTGTTATATTGGTTCTGGCTGTGTGGTAGATCCAACGCATTTGATAGAAAAAGAAATTCCTGACATTGAGAGAGTTGGTTTGAGTTTGGATGAAAGATTTAAAATTTCTCTTGCGGCTACGGCAATTACACCTATTCATAGAATTCTGGATGGAGAAAATGGCAAAGATATTGGTACAACGGGCAAAGGAGTTGGACCGGCTTATGTTTCCAGAGCCTTACGTGCCAATGGGAAGATTTTGGAAAATTTACGTTTTGCGGAAATACTGGCCAATCATAGTGCTACGAGAGAAACTTTACTCACTCAATATGATCGTTTGTTGAAGCACAAATTGATAGGTGAAGTGCCTGATATTGATCATAGAATCGCTCGTTTTTTGGTTGCAGTACAGATGCTTAATCATAGAGGTTATTTGGAAAAGGATACTAATTGGCTAACCAATGAAGTTAAGGGGGGCAAAAATGTATTAATGGAAGGAGCTCAAGCTTTTGGTTTAGATGCGGTGTTGGGGGCTGCTCCCTTTGTGACTTCTAGTTCATGTGTAGAAGGCAGCGCCTTTGTAGGGGGAGATGTCCCAGCACGCTATCATCGAAAAACGATTGGTGTAGCAAGTCTTGTTCCAACAAGAGTTGGTAATGGCCCATTTGTAGGAGAATTCGGCGGCGAGAGATCTGAGATTTACTGTGCTGAAAAAGATGAAAAAGGAGAAACTAAGCACAATAAAACTTTTGAAGCGCGTAAATATGTGATGAGTCAGATGTTACAATCTGATGATCCGTTTATATTTGGAATTGGTTTGCGCATGGCAACTGAGAATTACGGCGCTACTACCGGCCGTCCGAGAAGGGTTGGTCGTATTGATTTAAAATTGTTGTCGGCGGCTGCGTTGAGAAGTGGTTTGAACGAGTTAGTATTAACTAAAATGGATTGTCTCCGATATTTTGAATCAATGGGTTATGTTCCAGTAATAACTGGTTATGAACTTGATGGAAAATCTTTAAATCATATGCCAATTACAGCCGATGAATTATATTTGGTGAAAACTGTAGAAGAAAAGTTTGATTTACCAGAAGATATTCGTGGAGTCGCAAGATTTGAGGATTTACCTAAGAATGCTAAGGCTTTGGTAGACAGGATTCAGCGTGAAACTGGCACAAAAGTCAGTATCATTGGTATAGGCCCGGGCAAGCAGCATAAGGTTCGTCTGGTTGCTTAAAAATTGCTGTGTTAGAATCGCCAGGAAGTTTTTAACAATTTTCTATGATTCCTGACAAGCATAAGCCAACTGTATCTGTTTTGAAGAAAGCAGCTGAACAGGGTGCTGGACCGGCAGGTATTTTCGCGGCAATAGCTGGTTTCTTTTCTGACTTTGTAAAACCATTGATTAACCTGGTACCTTACTTTTTTGTTGCTTCTCTTGGGGCTAGTTTGATTCTCTGGTTTGGCTTTATCGCCAAGGGTAAAAAGCCTTCAGAAGTAGATACTTTTGACGAAATTCTACGAAGCAAGCATGGCGTACTTTTTGGTATTACGGTTTTGTCGACTGCATTTTGGCTTTTGATGATTCCAATTTTTGCCGTGACACCTCAGGAGGGAGTGGTGGCTAGTGTAGTGCCGCCAGCAGGGGATTTGCAGCATATGATGATGGCTCGTTTTGATAAGATTGATGATAAACTCGATAAAGGATTTGCCGCTGTTTTAGATAAAATAGATCAAATTGACAGCAGTGCTGGAATTATTTCCGCTCCGACTTCCTATAATGATTTTTACCATAATGCGCGTGTCCATGAACTAGGAGGAAATATGCTGGAAGCCCGCAAGGATTATGAAAAGTATTTTGAAACAAATCTCAGTTATATCGATCCATTCTTGTCTTACGCCCAGATTATTAAGGCTATTGAAGGGCCAAGTTCAGCAGGAGAATTTTTAGGTAAACTAAGAGACCAATATCCAGACAACCCGGCTGCAGCTCTAGTTTATGCATTGAATAAAACCGCCCGTGAAGATAAAGAAGCATTGTTAAATATGTTGGCCAGCAAATATCCTGATTATGGCCCAATTTTCTACTATCAATTGGAATTATATTCTTATAAAGAAAGTGGAGTTCCGACTTTGGCAGAACAGACAAAAGCTCAGGAGGCTTTGAAGAAAATTGATGAATTGGAAAAGAAAGGAATGTTCTCTAAATTTTTCATCGATCAAAAAGTTTTGTCAGAGAAACAGGATTTCATTAAGTCCCAGTCGAGCATGGCCAACTCATACTATGGCAATATGGTAAAGAATCCCGTGGACTTCAAAATTGAATATGTGAATGGCAGCGTTTCAATGACTTTTGTGCCAATGGAAACGGTTAAGAAGATTTTTTATCGAGTAGATGGTCAGGACGACTTCAAAGACACTGGTTCAATGGGAATTACGGCTCCTGGATCAACTGAATCATTGCCTAATTACGGAACAATTGAGCCACTTAAAGTTGGTAAACATACCGTTGAAGTTAAATATATAGATGCCAAGGGACAAGAAAGCGCTGTATCTAAATTTGATTTTGAAATTACTCCGCTGAAAATTGATTTCATGGGTTATAAAATTCAAAATCCTCGTACTGGAAAAGCTGGCCCGTACATTTATTATAATTTCTACAGTCCTGAAGATTCAGAGTCTGTAGTCAAATACAGTTTCGATTCAGAAGCCTATGATCAAACGGGTGATGGAATGATTTTCCTTGATTCGCTCAGTCCCGGTAAACACACGGTCTATTTCCAGACTAAGTTGTCTAGTGGTGATGTGCTTAAACAACAGAAAGATGTGGAAGTCAATTAAGCTTTAGCAAATCAGAAAAAGTGAACTCTTAGCCTGTTGACTTTTAAAAATTTGCCTGTAATATTTCGGGCGAAAAATTAAAAGCTTAAGTTTAACTAAATTAGATTTAGTCTTAAGCTTTTTTAGAATCGTATCTTGGTTTTGAAAACTCCAAATGGGTGACTTAGCACAACTAGAAATACATTTAGCTCCAAAAACTTTAATCAAATTATTTGGGGTGTTACCAATTACTGACACTATCGTAATGATGTGGGTAGTGATGGCAATTCTAGTTGTATTGGCGCTGATTTTCCGTAAAACCATGAAGGAAAAACCAACTGGCTTCCAAAATTTTGTCGAATGGGCTCTGGGAGGTATGTATGACTCTATGGAAACCACTGGTGGTAAGGAGGCGAAAAAGCATTTCAATATCTTCATTACTTTTTTTCTGGTAATTCTTTTCTCAAACTGGTCAGGTCTGGTTATGGGCACTATCAGCGAACATCTTGGTTTTCTCCGCGCGCCGACTTCAGACTTAAATACTACTGTAGCATTGGCTTTGTCGGCATTCTTTTATTTTGAGTATCAGGGCGTTAAGGCTCATGGATTCTTTGGTTATCTTGGTCACTTTGTGAATGTGAAGGCACTATTTACAAAAGGTGGTATGGGGGTAATCGATTTCTTTGTTGGTTTGCTTCATATTGTTTCTGAGTTTGTTAGGCCACTTGCACTTTCTCTACGTTTATTTGGTAATATTTTCGGTGGTGAAATCCTTCTAACTGTAGCGTTTCTGATTATGAAAGGCCTTGTCCCTGTACCGTTTATGATGTTGGAATTCCTGGTTGGTCTGATTCAGGCATTTGTATTTTCAACATTATTTTTGACCTTTACTGCGCTGAACACTGCTCATGCTGAAGAAGAGCATCATTAATTATATAGTTATTATTTTTTAATCATTTAACTAAAAAAATATGAATAACTCTCTGATCGACTTATTGTTACCTCTTGCTATTGCTATTCCAGCATTGGCTGTGGGTTTTATTGGTTCAAAAGCTGTAGAAGCAATTGGTAGACAACCAGAAGCTGCTTCAAAGATTCAATTGAATATGATTTTGGCTATGGCATTTGCTGAGGGTCTAGGTATCTTGGCTTTCGTTCTTGCCATGATCATGATTAACAAATAATTAATTTATGAACGACGAAATATCTGTAGAACACACAACTGAAGCGCTGGTTGAACAGAATGCTGAGGCTGCTCACAGCAGCGGAATTTCGATCGACCCTGCTATTGTCGGTTTTCAGGCATTGAACTTTCTGATTTTGCTTGTGATTTTAAGAGCAATTCTTTACAAGCCACTCTTAAATATGCTGCAAACTCGCGAAAAGAAAATCAAAGAAGGTGTGGAAAATGCTGAACAGGCTGCTATCTTACTTAGAAAATCTGAAACAGAACGCGAGCAAATTGTTAAAGCTGCCCGCGCTGAAGGTCAGACTATGGTAGAAGCTGCTCGTGCCAGTGGAGAAAAGCTTCGTGCAGAACTCTTGGCGAAAGCTCAGGAAGAAGCACAACACACAATTAATGCTGGTAAGAATGCTTTGGAAACTGAAAAAGCTAAAGCTTTTTCTGAGATCAAGACGGCAGCAGCAGAACTAATTCTTCAAGCGACTGAAAAATTGATGAATGAAAAAATGGATACTGCTAAAGATGGCAAATTCGTAAAAGAAGCGCTTGAATCATATCTAAAATAATGTCCAAAGATTTACATTTAAAATTTGCTAGAGCCCTTTATGGGGTTGCTCGAAAAAAACAGATAACTGCTCAATATTTGGAGCAATTAACTTTGATTGGTGAGATGCTTCAATCTGATCAAAATTTGAAAGAGTTGATGATGCAAATGTCCGCTTTGGATATGAACAAAATTGTCGAATTGATTGGTGGAGCTTTTGGAAAATCCTGTGAAGATGGGCTTGTAAATATGCTGGCTTTGCTTGTGGCAAACCGTCAAATGAAATTGATTCCTTTAATTCAGAAAAGTTTTCAGAAACTCTACTTTGAAACTGAAGGGATCAGTGATTTGATTATTTCTACTAGCCGTGAACTCAGTGACACCGAAAAAACTGAAATTGCTAAAAAATTCGTCAAGAAAAATGCCCACATAACTTATAAAGTTGAGACGGATTTGATTGGGGGACTGAGAGTTTACGAAAATGGAATACTGACTGACTTTTCTCTCCGCGGTCAGTTGAATCAGTTAAGACAAATGTTAGTTGGAGAAAATAATTAGTCTAATAAAATTTTAATTACCAATATGAAGCTAGACTCAAAGAAAATTACTGGTTACCTTCAGGAACAACTGGAAAACCTCAATTTTAAACCTGAAACTGTTGATACAGGTGTTATTGCCCTGGTTGGTGATGGTGTGGTTCAGGTAAGTGGCCTCAATAATGTACAGATGGGTGAAATGATCGAGCTTCCAGGCCCATCCTATGGTATGGCGATTAACCTTGCTCAGGATACTGTAGGTTGTATTCTTTTCAGCCAAGGTACAGACCTCAGAGAAGGTGATACAGTAAAGAGTACTGGCAAAATCATGGAAGTGCCAGTTGGACCAGAACTAACAGGCCGTGTGGTAAATGCACTCGGACAACCGGTTGATGGTAAAGGTGCTATTAAGTCAAAGAAATTCCGTCCAATTGAACACAAAGCTGAAGGTGTTATTAATAGAAAATCCGTTTCTACGCCACTTCAAACTGGTATCAAAGCGATTGATGCGATGATTCCAATTGGTCGTGGTCAGAGAGAACTGATCATCGGTGACCGTCAAATTGGTAAGACTGCTATCGCTATCGATGCGATTATCAATCAGAAAGGGCAAAATGTTCATTGTTTTTATGTGGCTATTGGTCAAAAACAATCCAATGTCGCCAACATCGTTCGCAAACTTGAAGAAACTGGCGCGATGGAATACACTACTGTGATTACCGCCAGTGCTTCTGATCCTGCTGCGATGAGTTTTATCGCTCCTTATGCTGGTTGCGCGATGGCTGAATATTTCATGTATGAAGGTAAAGATGCTTTGATTGTTTATGATGATCTTTCTAAACATGCTTGGGCTTATCGTGAAGTATCACTCCTACTTCGCCGCCCACCAGGACGTGAAGCCTATCCAGGTGACGTTTTTTATCTCCATTCTCGTTTGCTGGAGAGATCTTCTAGACTTGCTGACGCAATTGGTGGTGGTTCAATAACTGCTTTGCCAATGATTGAAACTCAGGCTAATGATGTTTCTGCTTATATTCCAACCAATGTAATTTCTATTACTGACGGACAAATTTTCTTGGAATCAGAACTTTTCTACGCAGGTAAGAGACCTGCAGTAAATGCCGGTATCTCAGTATCCCGCGTAGGTGGTTCTGCCCAGGTTCCTGTAATGAAAAAAGTTGCTGGTAACTTACGTTTGAGTTTGGCTAAATTCAGAGAATTGGAAGCATTTGCTCAAGTAGGTTCTGACCTCGACGCTCAGACTAAAGCTCAATTGGAACGTGGTCAGAGAGCCGTGGAAGTTTTGAAACAACCACAATACAAACCACTTCCAGTGGCAAAACAAATTGCTATTATTTACGCTTTGAACAGCGGTTTACTGGATGACATAGAAGTGAAGGAAGTAAACGCTTTTGAAGAAAAGATGTATCAGTATTTGGATCAGGATCAAAAGAATCTCCAGGTTTCTCTCGCTACTGCTGCGAAGTTTACTCCAGAACTTGAAGCAGAACTCAAAGGAGCGATTATGGAATTCAAGAAGAATTGGATGGCGTTAAAAAAATAATTACACATGGCATCACTTAGAGATTTAAAAATTAGAATCAAGTCGATTAAATCGACTCAAAAAATCGCTAGAGCAATGGAAATGGTTGCGGCCTCAAAGATGAAAAAGGCTCAGCAACAAGCTTTGGCAGGACGTCCTTATCTGCACAAATTGCGTGAAATTCTCTTCAATCTGATTTACTCCAGCGAGCCACGTTTACAACATCCTTTCCTGGATCGTGGTACTGTAGCCAAGGGCCAACAGAAACGTATCGGTTATATTTTAATTAGTGCTGATCGTGGCCTTTGTGGAGCATTCAATGCCAACTTAACTAAAACTGTTTTAGAATCATTTTCAAATGATGGCGCTAAATCCAGAACTGCTGTGACGGTGGGTAAGAAAATTCGTCAAGCAATGCAGAGAATTGGACAGGCTACTATTGGTGATTTTACCAATATGGCTAATTCCCCAACTTTCCTTGATACAATTGGTATCGCCAAAATGATGGTGGAAGAATATCTGCAGGGTAACCTTGATGAAGTTCAATTGGTTTATACACAGTTTTATTCTACTGCTACTCAGAAACCTAAAATTGAAAAACTCTTACCAGTGGAACCCGAAATTGATTTTGCTTTGGAAGGACCAATGCATAAGAGTGAATACATTTTTGAAGCAGATAAATCTAAACTTTTGGATGAACTTTTGCGCCGTTACATTGATACTGAAGTTTATCAGGCTGTACTAGAATCTGCTGCTTCTGAACATTCCGCCCGTATGATGGCCATGCATAAGGCTGCTGATAATGCCAAGGAAATCGTTGCTAATCTGACTCTCGAATACAATAAAACTCGTCAGACTAAAATTACTACTCAGATATTGGAAATTGTCGGTGGTATACAATAATTATTTATAAAATTTATCAATATTAATTTAGCCAAATATGTTTAAAGGAAAAGTAACTCAGGTGATTGGTCCAGTAGTGGACTTCGAGTTCGCTCCAGGCGAATTACCAAAAATTCTGGAAACTGTTGAAGTGCAGATTAAAGATCGCAAATTGGTACTAGAAGTTCAGCAACAGCTTGGTGGAAATCAGGTCCGTGCTGTAGCGATGGATTCAACTGATGGTATGAGCCGTGGTATGGAAGCCGTTGCTACTGGTAAATCAATTGAAGTACCAGTTGGTGAAGGAGTTCTCGGTAGACTTCTCAATGTTACTGGTGAAGCTATTGATGGTCTCGGTCCAGTTAAGGCTAAGCAAAAATGGGAAATTCATCGTCCAACTCCAGCCTTTGTAGATCAGTCTTCTAATGTGGAAATTTTTGAAACAGGCCTCAAAGTAATCGACTTGATCTGTCCTTTTGCCAAGGGTGGTAAGGTAGGTTTATTCGGGGGTGCTGGTGTAGGTAAAACAGTTTTGATTCAGGAGCTTATCCGTAATATCGCTACTGAGCACGGTGGTTACTCTGTATTCGTAGGTGTAGGTGAAAGAACTCGTGAAGGTAATGATCTTTGGATGGAAATGAAAGAATCAGGTGTAATTGATAAAACTGCATTAGTGTTCGGTCAGATGAATGAGCCACCAGGAGCTCGTCTCCGTGTGGCGCTCTCAGGTTTAACTATGGCCGAGTATTTCCGTGATCAGGAAAAACGCGACATTTTACTTTTCGTGGATAATATTTTCCGTTTCTCTCAGGCAGGTTCTGAAGTATCTGCTCTCCTTGGCCGTATGCCATCAGCTGTAGGTTATCAACCTAACTTGGCTACCGAAATGGGTGCTCTTCAGGAAAGAATTACTTCAACAAAAGATGGTTCTATTACTTCAGTACAAGCAGTTTATGTACCTGCCGATGACGTAACAGATCCTGCTCCTGCGACTACTTTCTCCCATTTGGATTCAACTATCGTACTTTCTCGCGCACTTTCTGAAAAAGGCATTTATCCAGCTGTTGATCCTCTTGATTCCAGCTCACGTCAGTTAGACGCAAATATCGTAGGTGAAGAACACTATAAGGTAGCACGTGGTGTACAAATGGTTTTACAGAGATACAAAGATTTACAGGATATTATCGCCATTCTCGGTATTGATGAGCTTTCTGAAGAAGACAAGATGCTGGTAGCTCGTGCTAGAAAGGTACAAAACTTCCTTTCTCAGCCATTCTTCGTAGCTGAACAATTTACTAACATTTCTGGTCAATACGTTAAACTCGAAGATACCATCAAAGCTTTCAAAGAAATTTTGGAAGGTAAGTACGATCATCTCAATGAAACTGATTTCTATCTTGTAGGTACAATTGAACAGGCTCTAGAAAAACATGAAAAAGCTAAACAGGCTCTTAAGTAATTAATTATGTTTGAACTAAGCGTTATTACAGCTGAAAATAAGATTTTCCACGGTAAGGTGCAGTCACTCACCGCGCCTACTGTCACTGGTGAAGTTGGTGTTTTAACTGGTCACCGTGCCATGATTGCCAAACTTGATGTGGGAAGTCTAAAAGTAGTTGATGAAAATAAGCAAAGCTTGAATATTTTCGTGGCAGGTGGTTTTCTGGAAGTAAACAGTAACAAAGTTACAGTACTGGCTGATACGGCTGAAAACATCGATGAAATTGCTTTAGATCAGGCTATTGAAGCCCGCAAAAAAGCTCAAGAACAATTGGAAAAAGCTACTGACCATGTCAGTGCTGAAGCTCTCAAACAAGAACTGAAAGTAATGATGATGAGAGAAAGACTCGCCAATATTGCCAAATATCGCCAATAGAAAATGTCTGAGACCAAACACAAAATAGCCATCTGGAAAAAACTACTAGGCTTAGTTGTTGTTTTGGTTTTACTCGGTGATACTTTTTTGATTTGGCAGATGAGTTCTGTGGTCATGCGTGTTGATAAATACAATCAAGGCGTTGTTGATGAAGTTGGTGGAGTAGTTGGTGATGTAAACAGTTTCGGTAATGATTTAAATGAAATTCGCCGTTTTTTGTTGTTGCCTGAAAAAAGCTATGGTTCAGAAGATAGCAAAGGGGACCAAGAAAATGGTTCAGATCTAAAAGAAAATTCTGAAAATGAATTAGGTGCTTATGCCTTTTTAAATTCCTTGGTTGTTGAAAAGCAACAAGCAGAGGTGAAAGCAAAAGCTGCTGTGGCCTTTGATCAACTATTAAAAGGTGAAGATCTAAAAAATCTGATGGCTTCTGGTTTGGCTATTGCTGAACAAGGAGATTTGCAAATTAAATTCAAGGATAATCAGGCCAATTTGGCTGATGGGGCTAAAAATGATTTTTATGACCAGCCACTTTATAATCTGGTTTTTGTGGCTGAGAAAAATACTTTCCGTGTTCAAAGCGCATTGGGTGAACAGGACTTTTCCAATTATTCTGAGGCCAATTGGTCTGCCGCTCTGTCCACTTATTTGAAAGATAATATCGTCAAAGTTAGAGAAAAGAAAAAGGCTGATATGGCCAAGCAGGCTGCTGATCAGAATAAAGCCAATGATGAAGTTAAGGCCCTTCAGGAGGCGCGGAAAAAAGAATTGGACGACTTGGTGAAAGACAAAGCTTTCAATGAAACTCTAGCTACAATTGGCTTGAAGATTGATGAAAAGGCTCAAGATGATGCCAATAAGTATGCTTATAAAGTTCTTGATATTAGCGGGAAACTCAGTTTTACTCTAATGCTGGAAAAATCTTCTGGCATGATTAAAGTGCTCAGAGAAGATGGTGAAGGAGCTCATCAAGAAATTGATATTCGTTCTTTTCTAAAAACTGACGAAGGCTCAAAAAAAAAGCCTTAATTCTCCCTAAGGACATTCCAAATTATGGCGATGAAGCCAAGGTTGTAGCCGGCCAGATGAATATTTTGGTAGCTGGTAAACATGATTCCCTCGTTGATACGCTGATTTTTGCCAATATCAACCCGGCCACACGCAAAATTACTTTGGTCAGTATTCCGCGCGATCTTTATTATAATAATCGCAAGATTAACAGCTATTATGCTCTTTATGGCATGGATGAGCTTAAACGCATTCTTTCCAAGATCACTGGCTATCAAATTGATAAGTATGTATTGATTGATATGTACGCATTTATTGACGTTATAGACTTGGTTGGAGGTATTGATGTGCATTTGAATGAACCAGTTATTGATCCAACTTATAAGGTCAATGACAATGGTGTCTGGTCTACTTTGTATTATTGGGCAGGCGATTATCATCTCGGTGGTAAGGAAGCTCTGCGTTTGGCTAGAACTCGGCATACATCTTCGGACTTTGCTAGAGCTGAACGTCAACAAATGATACTGAAGGCTTTGCAGCAAAAGGCCAGGGAATTTGGCTTTGGTGATGCGGCTAAATTGACTGATATAGCTACTACGGTTTTGAGTAAAACTTATACTGATTTTACTTTGGCTGATGCTTTGCCAGCTTATTTCCGCTATCAGGGTTTTGAGGTGGAGGGTGGCAATGTGCTTTCTTCAGGAAATGTTTTGGAATCAAAATACACTGGTGATTTGAAAAAAGATGATTGCCAGGCTGAGGTTGCCAAAGAGCCGGCATTAAATAGTGAAGTTCCTGATGACTCAGATAAACAATGTGATCAAGATAAGGGCCAATACATACTGGTTCCGAGAAATGATAATTGGAATACCGTGAGATGGTATTTTCATCAACTGATTGAAGAGTAAGAGCTCATAGTTTTTCGCGAAAAATTATGAGCTCTGTTTGTGGTGAATAGCAGCTTTAACACTTGCTTTGTTATTTTCAATTTATTTTTTTATCCGGTTACAGTAGAGTGGGCTTAATATGCAAATAAATAAATTTTTATGAAAAAGCTTTTATCGATACTCGGTGGTTTGTTACTAGTAGTGGCTGCGATTGTGGGAATAGTATTTTCTCTCACTGCGGGTGTGACTGGAGGAGCAGATGATTTCTTTAAGCTGGTTAAGTCTGGTGATTACAAGGCTGCTTATCAGTCTACTTCCAAGGAATTCCAAAAAGCGACTTCAGAGGAGCAGTTTAATGATTTCTTGAATCAGACTACCATGGTCAAGTTTGACCATGCGGAATGGACTTCACGTTCAGTGCAAAATAATCTTGGTAATGTGGAAGGAACTGTAGTGACTACTGATAAAGCTGTGGTGCCAGTTACTATGGATTTGGTAAATGAAGATGGTAAATGGAAAGTTTTGAATTTACGACCAGTAGTTGGCGGCTTACAGCCTGAAAATTCTGCTATCAAAGATTCCAAAACTGCGGCTAAGCCAGATTTACCAAGTGATGATGAAGTAAATGCTTTGGTAACTGCTTCAATCAATGACTTCGTTGAGGCGGTTAAGGCCAAAGATTTTAATACTTTCTATGGCAATGTTTCTGAAGTATGGAAGACTCAAACTAATGTAGCTGAACTAGAAAAGGCTTTTGAACAGTTAATGGATGAAAAAATAGATCTTGGTTTTGTGAAAACTACTAAGCCTGTACTTAATGCTAAACCAGAACTTGATCAGGATAATATTCTGGTTGTAGATGGTATGTATCCTTCTAAAGATGCTAATTTCATGTTCCATATGGGCTATGTTTATGAACATCCAAAATGGAAACTGATTGGAATTACGGTAAACTTCAAATAATTTAAAAGCTCCAATTAATTGGTTTAATCAGATGTTGGAGGAGGAAGTCATTGGTTTTACTAAATGGTTTGCTGCCGAAAAATCCGTTGTAAGCAGAAAGTGGAGACGGATGAGCAGAGGTGATCACAAAATGTTTGTGGAGATCAATGACTTTCCCTTTTTCCTGGGCATAATTTCCCCAGAGTATGAAGACGACATTTTCTTTTTGATTAGAAATAGTTTTGATCACGGCATCAGTGAATTGCTCCCAGCCTTTTTTTTGATGTGAGCCAGCTTGATTGGCGCGCACGGTTAACGTTGCATTGAGTAGCAGGACGCCTTGTTTACTCCAATTTTCTAATTCGCCAGTTTGAGGTGCTGGGGTGCCGAGGTCTGAAGCGAGTTCTTTGTAGATATTTCGGAGAGAGGGAGGTAATTGCACACCATTATTTACGGAAAAACAGAGGCCATTGGCCTGACCGGGGCCGTGATAATGGTCTTGTCCAATAATCACCACTTTAACCTGGTTGAAGGGACAGAGCTCGAAAGCGCGGAAAATGTTTTTACCAAGTGGGTAAATAGTTTGGCTGGAATATTCAGCTTTGACGAATTTGATCAATTTTCGAAAGTATTCCCGACCAAACTCTTGATCCAATACTTTTCGCCAGGATGTATCGATTTTTACTTGAGACATAAGGCAGTAATAATTTGTTTGATAATAACAGACTGGAGAATTATGATAAATCTAAAGATGGTTCTGTGAATGTTCTGTTTTTGCCAACTTTTGTGTTTGGAATGGAAGTTCCTAAAACTAATTATCTGTTTGACTTTTGTTTGTTTGAGGGGTAGATAGTGTGTATACAACACTATCTGCTTTTTATGAATTTCATCCCACAATTTTTCGATATCAATTTGATCTTCTTTACAGTCTTCGATTATCCGATGAGTTATATCGAATTCTTTGGGACGATTTTAACAATCTGGTGTGTTTGGCTGACTAGTAAGGCGAAAATTCTTTCCTGGCCAGTGGGTATAGCTGGTTCATTGCTTTATCTGTTTCTTTTCTATCAGATTCAACTTTATTCTGATTTGATGGAGCAGATTTACTTCATCGTTACTAGTGTGATTGGTTGGTATATGTGGATGCGTTATAAGAAAGAACAAGAAGCAGATCATGCTACTGTGATTCCTGCAGTTAATTCTATCAAAGAAAATCTGATTTGGATTGGTGTGATCGTGCTTGGTACTGCTGTGCTAACCTATTTCACTATGAATTTTAATAATTGGTGGCCTCAGTTTTTCCCAGAACCAGTTTCTTATCCGATGTTGGACGCTTTGACTACGGTGATGAGTTTTGTGGCACAGTTCTTATTGATGAGAAAGAGAGTAGAAAGCTGGATTTTGTGGATTATTGTGGATGCGATTGGCATTGGTTTGTACTGGGTGAAAGGAGTAAAATTCTTATCGCTCGAATACTTGCTATTCTTCTTTATCGCCAGCTACGGTTTGTATAATTGGTTAAAAATTTACAGAAAACATCATGTTAAAAAATCATAAATCAAATTACGGTAGAGGACTCGTGATTGGTAAGTTTTACCCTCCTCATCTCGGCCATAAGTATTTGATTGATGCGGCCAGTTCAAAGTGTGAAAAGCTCACTGTAATTATTTGTTGGAAACAATCTGAAACAATTCCAGTGACGGCTAGAGCTCAATGGATCAAGAGACTGCATCCCAATGTCGATGTGAAAGTAATTGAGGACAATAAACTGGACGATGATGATTCTGAAGGCTGGGCCAAATTTACTCTGGATATTCTGGGCTATAAACCTGACGCGGTATTTACCTCAGAGTCATATGGGGATCCCTATGCTAGTTTTATGGGAGCAATTCATGTGATGGTAGATAGAGACAGAGTGGATGTGCCAATTTCTGCCACTAAAGTGCGCAGTAATCCGATGAAATATTCAGAACTCGTCAGTCCGGCTGTGAATGGCTACTTTGCCAGAAGAGTTTGTATAGTTGGCGCCGAGTCTACTGGAACAACAACTTTGGCTAGGAGTTTGGCGACGCATTATAAAACTGTTTGGGTGCCAGAATATGGTCGAACTTATTCTGAAGGGAAATGGACTTCAGCCAAGAATGCTGTTTGGAAAACTGAAGAGTTTGAGCATATTGCCAGAACCCAAAACAGTATGGAAAATGCTTTGGCGGAAATTTCCAATGGTTTGTTGATTTGTGATACTAATGCTTTTGCTACTGCCCTTTGGCATGAAAGATATATGGGTTTCAGATCTCCGCAATTGGAGGAATTGGGCAAGCATTGTTCAGCTGATCTATATATCTTAACTGGTGATGAAATTCCGTTTGTTCAAGATGGCCTGAGAGATGGTGAACATATTCGTCATCAAATGCATCAACGCTTTATGCAGAGACTGGAAGAGGACAATAAGCCATATATCATTGTTACTGGAAATCCAGAGCAGCGACTGAAGGATAGTATTAAATCTATTGATCAGTTATTTAGTTAATATGGAATTACATCACGCAATTTTAGCTACAGACGTTTTGCTTTTTACTTTCCGTGCAAGCCAGCTGTGGGTGAGGACGATTACAGTCGATCGCCCTCCTTACTTTGTAAATATGAAAGGTTTTCCAGGAGGTTTGATCAAACCTGATGAAAATGCCGAAGCTGCAGCGATTCGTTGTCTAAGAGAGAAAGCTGGAATTTTGTCAAAACTTTTCATAGAGCAATTGTACGCTTTTAGCGAAATAGATCGTGATCCACGGGGCAGAGTAGTTTCGGTGGCTTACCTGGCTTGTGTGCCTTGGGATGATTTGAGTGAGTTGGAACAAGTAGATCAGGATGCGACTGCTTGGCGTCGTGTAAATGGACTCGGCAAACTCGCTTATGATCATAATGAGATGCTGAATTTTGCTCTGGAATGGCTTAAGGCAAAAGCCAAATCTACTAATCTTTTATCCTGGCTGATGCCAAAAGAATTTACTTTAACTGAATTGCAAAGTTGTTATGAGCAGATTTTGGAGGTGAAATTGGATAAAAGAAATTTCCGCAAAAAGATTTTGCAATTGGATTTGTTAAAACTCTTGGCTAAAAAAACTGCCGGAATGAAAAATCGTCCAGCTCAACTCTATCAATTTAATTCCAAGAAGGTGACTTTTTCTGGGAATCTGATTTAGGACTCTTTCTGCTTTTTCATGCTCAGTCCTTTCCCGCCAAACTCCTGGCAGATATAGACGGGAATCTGCGGTGTGCTTGTTTTAGCGTCGAATTTGTAACCTAACTCGTCGAAGTTGTGGAGATCTGAAATTTTCTTGACGCGATTTTTAATCATCCAATGGGCAAACGCTCCACGGGCAATTTTGGCATGGACAACTACAAAGGTTGGCTCACCCTTTTTCGGATCGATGGTCAGAAATTTTGGAGAAATGATGCGTGCTTGGTCGATATAGGGAGTAACTGCATCGGAGAATTCTGCGGAGCAGAGATTGATGATAGTAGCTTTGGGAGGGAGATTTTCGGCGATGGATTTGTCCCAGAAATCGTACAGGCTGGAGAAACGTGGGTCGGGCAATTTGTAACCCATTTCCAGACGGTAAGGAGAGATGCCGTCGAGGGCGCGGAGTATGCCATAGAGTCCGGAGAGGATGCGGAGATGTTCGTGAGCATATTCTCGATCAGCCTCGTCTAGTGACGGAGCTTGAAGGCCACTATAGATATCGCCAATGAAACTGTCGATGGCTGGGGTTTGCTTGCTGATGCTCTCGCTCCAGGCAGCGTAGGTAGCGTGAGTCTTAGCGGCTAATGGACCAGAAAGCTTCATAACTTTAGTGAGCTGGGCAGGGGAGAGGGATTTGAGATATTGAGCGAGTTTTTTGGTTTGGCCCAGCAGTTGTGGCATATGAGTTGGGCCGGGCTTCACTGTCATGGTTTTGGATGAATGGAGGAGGATGATCATGGGAGGTTGTTTTACGCATTGAGTTTAGCAGATTATCATCCTTTAGATAAAATAATTGTACATGCTTCTGGTATTTCAGAAATTATCACTGATAAAGTTGTAATCGCTTCTGGCCAGTATGCGCTGGATCTGATAATGGACCCAGATCTCGCTGTGCCAGCCAAGATTGTATTGTCTAGGGCGGCTGTTGATGCCAAGTTTTTTGATTTGAAAACTGGAGTAGCTGGAGATGTGACGCAGAAGTTTATCAATTATAAAGCCAAGCTGATCATAGTAGGTGATTTCTCTGATCTGAGCGAAAATTTCCAGGCTTTAATACGCGAAAATAATCGGGTGGGGGAGATAATGTTTGTGAAAAGTTTATAAACAAAAAAGCCCTATTTACATAAGGCTCTCAATTGTTACAAAATGGCTCCGCATTCTGGAAGCTGTCAGCACATGCTTTGCCAGAGGGGAGGCGGGGTATTTTCCGTATCACGTAGTGGTGGAGCATATGAATGAGTGCATGGTGAAGACGGGGTAAGATCGTTTCTTATTCTACTTTGGAGGTTTAAAGTAGAATAAGAGAATTTATATTCTAGTTTCGGTGAAGTTTGCTTGCTATTTAACGGCCAAAGAGTAAATTATCTTTGTGTATGTTTGTATAACTTTGTTATTACGCTAATTTTTAGCCTATGTTTGAGGATAAACCAGACATTCTCTCCATTGGAGAGGTCGCAGAAATACTGAATGTTTCGACCATGACACTTCGACGTTGGGATAAAGAGGGTATTTTGAAAGCGTTTCGGCCAAGTATGACCAAACAGCGACGGTATCATAAAAAAGATGTCATCGATTTTTTGAAATCTACGCCTGAAACACATAAGAAGCCCAAATCTCGAAGAAAATTAACACCTTTTCCATGAACAATTTTCAAAATAAAGTTAGCTTAATCTGGAATATCGCTGAGTTTTTGCGCGGTAGCTGGAAGCAACATGAATATCAGGATGTTGTGCTTCCTTTAACGGTTCTCAAGCGCCTTGATTCGGTTTTGGAGAAAACCAAAGAGAAAGTTTTGAAGGAATACAATCAGCATCAGGGGAAAATCAACGTGTCTCCGATTTTGAAGGACATTACGGGTGTTGGGTTTTACAACACATCGGTTTATGACTTTCACAAACTATTGGATGATCAGAAAGATATTTCCAAAAACCTACGCAACTACATCAGTGGTTTTTCCGAAAATGTTCAACAAATTATTGAGAAATTTGATTTTGAAAAGCATCTTGCACGTCTTGAAGGAGGTAATCTCCTGTACCTCATTGTTAAGGAGTTAAATAAAGTTGATCTTCATCCTGATGCGGTTAGTAATACGGAGATGGGGTACATCTTTGAAGAGTTGATTCGTAGATTCTCTGAGCAATCCAATGAGACAGCTGGTGAGCACTACACCCCGCGCGAGGTGATTCAAATGATGGTGGAGGTGATGTTTACGATGGATAAACATTTACTCAAAAAGGAGCACACAATTAAGACGATTTACGACCCTTGTTGCGGTACGGGCGGAATGCTTGCGGTTTCAAAGAAATTCATTGCTGAGCATATCAATTCCAAAGCGGATATTTACCTGTATGGACAAGAGCTGAATCCCGTGACGTACGCCATGTGCAAGGCGGACATGCTGATTAAAGGTGAGGATGCTGACAAAATTAAAGGTGGTGAAAAAGATCACTCCAAGGCAAGTACGCTTTCTAACGACCAATTTATCGACCAACATTTTGACTACTGTATAACGAATCCGCCGTTTGGTGTGGATTGGAGAAAAGATCAAGAAGCTGTCGAGCGTGAGGCGCAGCGTGGGCACGCGGGCAGGTTTGGTGCGGGAACTCCGCGAAGTTCTGATGGGCAGTTGCTCTTTTTGCAGCACATGATTTCCAAAATGCAGAATCCTTTGAGTGGTGGAGGACGTATTGCCATCGTTTTCAACGGGTCACCTCTTTTTACAGGTGATGCTGGGAGTGGTGAAAGTGAAATCCGTCGCTGGATTTTGGAGAATGACTGGCTTGAAGCGATTGTTGCTCTGACTGATCAGCTTTTTTATAACACGGGCATTTCAACCTACGTCTGGTTTTTAACTAACCGTAAGAAGCATGAGCGGAAAGGAAAAGTGCAGCTCATTGATGCCCGCACATTTTTCAAGAAAATGAGAAAGAGTCTCGGGAATAAGCGCAATGAAATAACCGATGAAGATCGTGGGCACATTGTGAAGCTTTATGAGGAGTTTAAAAACTCAAAGTATAGCAAGATTTTCAAAACGACGGATTTTGCATTCAGGCAGATTACGGTTGAACGACCGTTAAGGCTTAATTTTCACGTAAGTGCGGAAAGAATTGAGCGGGTGAAAGAACAGTCTACATTTAAGGGTTTAGCTGAAAGTAAAAAGAAAGGTGACGCTGGGATTTTGGAGATTGAGGAGGGGAAAGCGTTTCAAAAAGAGGTCTTATCTGTGCTGGAAAAGCTGGATAGCAAGCTGTATCGAAACCGTGAGGCATTTCTTGAGGCTTTTGACGAAGCTTTCAAAAAGTCTGGCATAAAACTGCCTGTTTCACTTAAAAAAGGAATTTTGGAAGGTTTGAGCGAACGTGACGAGGAAGCCGATATTTGCTTGGATAGTAAAGGCAATCCCGAACCAGATAGTGAACTGCGCGATACCGAAAATGTGCCTTATGAACAGGATATTTATGAGTATTTTGCAAAAGAAGTGAAGCCTTACGCGCCTGACGCGTGGATTGATGAAAAGAAAGTGGACGATAAGGACGGTAAAGTCGGACGTGTTGGCTATGAAATTCCCGTTACTCGTTATTTTTACGAATATCAACCGCCTCGCGCGCTTGAAGAGATTGAGGCGGATATTGAAAAGGTTGAGAATGAACTTCTTGGCTTGTTTAAGGAATTAACCAAATAACCCATGAAAATTCGCAAACTTTCGCCATCGGCCTACGTCCTGCGCAAGCAATGGGAACTTGAGGACAAAAAAGTCTTTGCCAAATTCAGGAAAGACGAAGCGGTTTTGCAGGTGATTAATGCTTTGGCGGAGATGATTGTGCGAATGCAGGTGCGACAACCAGAGGAACCAAAAGTGCAATTTTAGCCATAATGTTACGGAATTCAGTAAGAATAAAATAATGCAGATTCAACTCAAGAAACATCACGGGCGGTACAGCAAATACAAGCAAACGGGAATACCGTGGCTTGGTGAGGTGCCTGAAGAATGGGAAGTGAAGAAGTTAAATCTAGCTTATGCTTTTGAAAAGGGTCAAAATGCGCAAGTATTTACGGCTGAATATATCTCTGACGAAAATAACATTGGAGAGTACCCCGTTTATAGCGGTCAAACTGAAAATGATGGAGTAATGGGGATGATAAATGCTTATATTTATGACAGGGAGTTTTCAATTTTTGTCACAACAGTTGGAGGAAAAGTAATGACGCCAATGTTTATTAAGGGAAAGTTTAGTCTATCTCAAAATTGCGCCTTATTTAGGGCGAGAAATAAGAAGAAGATCTGTGATAAATATTTTTTTTATCAGCTATTTCCTCTTTTTGAAATGGAAAAAGCAAATATTCCATCTCATATGCAACCTTCTTTAAGAATTTCTGATTTGAATAGATATATTGTTGCCTTTCCACATATTGTTGAGCAAAAAAATATTGCTCAGTACCTCGATTTAAAAATTGATTTGGTTGATCAACTTATTGCAAGTAAGCAAAATCAAATTAATCTTTTGCAGAACAAACGCACCAGTTTGATATATCGAGCTGTAACTCTTGGGATTGATGAGCGTGTGGGAATGAAAGAAAGTGGTGTGGAATGGATTGGGAAAATTCCAATGCACTGGCAATTAATGCCTTTGTTTACGATCGCCAAAGAACAGCAGAATAAGAATATTGGCAATAAGATCGACAATGTCCTTTCATTGAGTTATGGCAAAATAATCCGTCGAGATGTAGAAAACAATTTCGGATTATTACCTGAATCGTTTGAAACATATCAAATAGTTGATTCTGGAAACATCATTCTTCGTTTAACAGATCTTCAAAATGACAAAAGAAGTCTGAGGGTTGGCCTAGTAAAGGAGCGTGGAATTATAACTTCAGCCTATGTGTGTTTGTCAGTAAAAAAACAAATGCTGTCTGATTATTTATATGTTTTACTACATTCGTATGATTTGGAAAAAGTGTTTTATAATTTGGGTGCTGGAGTTCGTCAAACAATGAAATTTTCTGATCTAAAGCGGTTGCCAATTCCTTTACCTCCGATCCAAGAGCAGCAAAGGATAGTTGATTTCCTCAATTCTGAAACTCGGAAAATTGATAGGGCTGTAGCTATTATCAAGCAGTCAATTTCTTTCCTTGAGGAATATAAGACTTCTCTTATTTCCCATGTGGTAACTGGAAAAATTAAAGTAACTAACTCTTAAGCCATGAAATTTCAATATTTCACATACTTTTTGAACCCGATATCTCAGCAGTCTCTGTTCCCTGACCAGAGGGATAAAAATGATATTTTAATGGGAATCATGGAGAAAAAGATGGAATATAAACATATGAAATCTGACATGGTTTATGTGTTTCACAGAAAGGAGTGGAAATATTTACACGGAAAGCTTGGTAAAAAATCATCTATCAAAAGAACTCTTCCTTCTGATCATGATTTTGTTGAGCATGTCGATATAAATTACCCATATTGCAATTTATTATTGAATTTGGACAATGATGCGGAAACTGGCCAAAAAATTGCTTTTGAGTATAACTCTGTTGTTTTTCAGTCGCCAGAGGCTCAAATTAAAGCACTAGAAAAACAATTAAATACTCTTTTGTTTTCAAATGGTTATGCCATCTCAATTCATCCAGTAGTTGATCAAAAAGAATTTTGGGCATTGGCAAAGAAATATGATGGAAAAATTGAAAAACTGATTTTTACTTATGCTGTTCCTAATCTTTTTAATCTTGAGAACGAGCTTTCAGAGGATTTGAAGCAGTCTGGTCAAAAGTATGGGATTACAAATGCTGCTATTGAATTTGAGAATAAAGCAGGTCAATTAATAATCCCTGAAAATGACCCTTTCATGAAACAAAGTGCGGAATATACTGGAAAAGGTGGTGGCGAATATAGGCTTAAGGTTAAAGGGATGAAATCAGAGATTAGTAGCAATAAGAACGTAAAAACTAAGTCCATTGAAGATATTGACTTGAGTACTGATGATAAGGAAACCTTTCTAGAGGCAGTTAATACAATTTTTAAGTAAAAAAACATGAAACTACTTGGAATTATTTTTTTCAACATCATACTCGGCGCGGGATTTATTCTGCTGAACCAATTAGTTGGCAACTGTTTTTTGAAGAATTTTTTAGACAACCAGATATTGCCTATCGGCTCAACAATTTTAGGGTTTAACCTTGCTGGTATTATATTTCTAATAGGGCATATAACTGAAATTGAAAGCAAGACGAATGCAGATTTTTCGGCTTCTAAAAGAGAACTAAAACATAATATTTATTTTTTAGGATTGGTTTTTGTTGCAATCCTACTTCTCTTATTTGTAAATCCAACACCCACTCAATACAAATATGTAGATTTTGGTTTTAACGCTCTCATAATGACTTTGTTTTTCATGCAGTTTTACGCGGTATATGAAATTCTCAATGCGGTTTTTCATTTAAAAACAACTAAAAAATCTTAACTTTTTATAACCATGCAACCATTTAAACCCCACAAATTGCCGATAAAAAATCTCGACTGGACTCGATTTATTCACCTTATTGGTGAGTCAAATCGGGAGGTTGCACGTTTTGATGGTCTTTTGCAGAGCATGCAGAATCCTGGGGTGTTGCTTTCACCATTGACCACACAGGAAGCCGTGCTTTCATCGAAAATTGAGGGTACGCAGGTGACTTTGCAGGAAGTGTTGGAGTTTGAGGCAGATCCAACCGAACATGCAGAGAAACATGATGACATTGAGGAGGTTTTGAATTACCGAAAGGCAATGCACTATGCTGTGGAAAATCTGGATAAAGTGTCGTTTTCTGGAAGGCTGATTAAAGGCGTTCACTCAATTTTGCTTGATGGTGTGAGAGGAGAAAATAAAGATCGTGGAAATTTTAGAAGCGGACAAGTGCACATCGGGAAATCAAAGAAGATTGAAGAGGCAAGCTATGTTCCTCCTGCACCTCATGATATCGCTGATGCGTTCTCGAATCTTGAGAAGTATTGCCACGAAACCGAAAAAGACGATCTTGTTCAATTGGCCATTATTCACGCCCAGTTTGAGATTATTCACCCGTTTTGGGATGGAAATGGTCGTGTTGGACGTATCATTCTGCCACTTTTTCTTTATTTCAAGAAAGTGCTAACAAGTCCGATGTTTTACCTAAGTGCCTATTTTGAAAAAAATAGGGATGAATATTATCAGTATTTGAAAGGGGTTTCCGAGAAAAATGATTGGGAATCATGGATTGAATATTTCTTACAGGCGGTTGTGACTCAGGCGAAAGAGAATGTTATCAAGGCTAAGGCGATTCATAGCCTTTATGACCAGAAAAAGAATCGAATAGTTGGTTTGACTCATTCACAGTTCGCAATCAAAACTTTAGATTTTCTTTTTTCTTATCCGATTTTTACATCCGCGCAATTTGTAAAGCTAACAGGAATTCCGCAAGGAACTGCTCTTCGTTTATTGAGTAAGTTGAAACAAGGGGAGGTAATTACCGAGATGCGCACAAAAAAAGGACGTTCGGCTATGATTTATCTGTTTCCAAAGCTTTTGAAAATAACTGGTTAATTCTTAACTGTCACGAATGACACATAAAATCTTTTATCTCTCGCAATTGTAAAAACATGAGAGATAAAGTAAGTTAACTCTCACATATGAAACTTAAGTTAGTTTGTAGCTCATAAAATCGAAAATATGAGCGATAAAAAGAATTATAGCTCATCTGTTAGCTACAACGTTGTAACAATAACTTCTAAACTTTAACGAAAATATGCCAACCAATACCCGTGAAATCGGCTTTGAAGCCTACATTGAAACCTTTCTCATCGATCAAAACGGCTATGAAAAGCGCAAGCCTGAAAACTACGATAAGGCCTTATGTGTCGATCGTGAGGTGACTTTGCGGTTTATCAAAGAGACTCAGCCGAAGGAATGGGATCTTTTGGCAGAACATCATGGTAGTTTTGCGGAAGAAAAGTTTTTTAAGCGGCTGAATGAGGAAGTTAAGGCGCGTGGACTGCTTGATGTTCTGCGTACTGGCATTAAAGACAACGGTTCATCTTTTTCTTTGGCTTACTTCAGGCCTGTAACGAGCATTAATGAAGAAACGCGTAAACTTTATGAAGGAAATATTTTTAGCGTGATGCGTCAGGTGAAGTACAGTGCACGAAATGAAAATTCGATTGATATGGTGATTTTTTTGAATGGTTTGCCGATATTTACCATTGAACTCAAGAATCAGCTGACTGGCCAGTCTGTGACGAACGCTTTGAGGCAATACAAGACTGATCGCGATCCAAACGAGCCTTTGTTGCAATTTAAACGGGCTTTGACGCACTTTGCTGTGGATACCGACGAAGTGTACATGACGACTAAGCTTGAAGGGCTTAAAACCTTTTTCTTGCCCTTCAACAAAGGCAATGAAATGTCCGCAGGTAATCCGCCAGCCAAGAACAAATACAAGACAGAGTACGTGTGGGAAGATATTTGGACAAAAGACACGGTGCTTGAGATAGTTAGCCGCTTTTTGTGCCTGCAAAAAGAGGAAAAGGTTGATGCAAACGGCAAAAAGAGGATTGAAGAAAAATTGATTTTCCCGCGTTATCACCAGCTTGATGCCGTGCGCAGACTTATTACGAACTCACGAGAAGTGGGGGCGGGAAAAAACTATCTCATTCAACATAGTGCAGGAAGCGGAAAGAGCAATACGATTGCGTGGGTTGCGCACCGTCTGGCTGATTTGCACGATGAAACGGATAAAAAAGTTTTTGATTCCGTGATTATCATCACTGATCGTCGCGTGCTTGATAAACAGCTCCAGAATACGGTTGCACAATTTGAGCAAGTACGAGGCGTGGTAAAGAAGATTGATAAGCACAGTTCTCAGCTTCGTGAAGCCTTAGAAAATGGGGAGAAAATTATTATCACCACTTTGCAGAAATTCCCCGTGATTGTGGAGGATATGGAAAAATTATCGGGGAAGAATTTTGCGGTCATCATCGATGAGGCGCATTCTTCTCAAACTGGTGAAAGTGCAAAGACACTTAAACAGGTTTTGACTTTTGATGAACAGGAAAGAGATTACGAGGATGGTGAAGAATTTATTTTGAAAGAAATGAAATCGCGTGGCAGACAAAAGAACGTGAGCTTTTTGGCATTTACGGCAACACCAAAGCAAAAGACGCTGGAAATGTTCGGAGAAAAACAGTTTGATGGAACGTTTAGACCGTTCTCGATTTATTCGATGAAACAGGCTATTGATGAAGGCTTTATTCTGGATGTTCTCAAGAATTACACCACTTACCAGATGTATTTTAACCTGCTCAAAAAAGTGCAGGACGATCCTGATTATAAGAAAAAGAAGGCGCAGAGACTGATGGTGGATTTTGTTGGAAAACATGAAGTGGCGATCCAAAAGAAAATCGAAATTATTGTGACTCATTTTTGGGAAAATATTGCTCGTGAAATAGGCGGTAAAGCTAAGGCAATGATTGTAACCCGTTCACGTTTGCACGCTGTACGTTTCAAGCTGGAGATGGATGCCTATCTTGCGAAAAACAATTTACCAATGAAGTCATTGGTGGCCTTTTCTGGAACGGTTGATGATGGCGATTTGGAATACACCGAATCTCAAATGAATGGTGTTTCGGAAAATCAAACAGCGGACACTTTCAAGGAGGATGATTACAAGTTTTTGATTGTGGCGGAAAAATTCCAGACTGGCTTTGATGAGCCGCTTTTGACCGCTATGTATGTGGATAAAAAGCTTTCTGGGGTGAATTGCGTGCAGACGCTTTCGCGCTTGAATCGTACAAGGCCTGACAAAGAGGAAACCTTTGTGCTAGATTTTGTGAATAATACGGACGACATTAAAGAGTCCTTCCAGCCTTATTACACGACAACGGTGCTTGCTGAGGCGACTGATCCAAATATCCTGCATGATTTGCAGCGCGATATTTTGAACTATAAGCTTTTTGATGAACGAGAGATTGGCGAGTTTTGCAAAATGTATTTCCGTGGAGTTTCTCCAAGTGAGCTGAATGGATTTTTGGATGTAATTAAGCCTCGTTTTCTGGAACTTGATAAAGAACAACAAACGGACTGCAGGAAGAAAATGAGCGAATATCTCAAGAAATACGCCTTTATTTCACAGATCATTTCGTTTAGCGATAGTAGTCTTGAAAAGCTTTATGTTTTCTTACGGCTTTATCGCAGAAAATTGCCGATAACAACGGAGACATTGCCATTTGAGGTGCTTGACTCAGTCGATTTGGAATCAATCAAAATACCGCAGGTCGGGCAAACCAGTATCACGCTTGAAAATGAAGATGGTGCACTTGAACCGATTGCAGGACGTGGCCGAGGGAAAAATGAGGATGAGAATGAGGTGTTGTCGAAGATTATCAAGGAGGTTAACGAGCGCTTTGGGACGACTTTTAGTGAAGAAGATCGAATCATATTGAACAATCTTACCAAACGCCTGCTCGACCACAATGCGCTTGCAGGAGCGGTTAAAAACAATAATTCGCAAGATGCAGTGAAGGTGAAATTTGATGAGGTGTTTGAAAAAGAGCTCATCTCAATGTTCCGCAATAATTTTGACCTGTACCAGAAGTTAGATTCAAATGCTGACTTGAAAGACTACGTCAACCGAAAGATGTTTGATTTTATTCAAAAGAAATTGAAGAAGGATGGCGGAAAATAGTAGTTTGAATAACAAACCAAGTTATGAAAATTAAGAAAATTAGAATTGCTGGATATCGTTCTATTAAGGAAACAATCGAACTTGAACTTGGGGATGTGAATGCTCTTATTGGCGCAAACAATGTGGGAAAAACGAATATTCTTAATGCCATTTGGTCAGTTCTTGGTAAAGACTGGGTAACAGTGAATTCTTTTGATGAAAGTGATGTCTTTAAAAATGAATTTGATCAAGATATTGATATCGAAGTTGAATTTGAAGAACCATACAAATATGAATCTTATAAGGGGGCAGAGCCTGTTGATGTCCCACAAATAAATTTTAGATATACGCGATATAAAGTTGGTGAATTTGAAGGTCAAAGGAGATTGGAGAAAAGATGCTTGAATGCTAGTGGGCAGCCAGTGCAAGTCTTGTCGAAGAAACCACAAAAAGGAGAAAAAAGGCAGTATCAACCTTTGATTTCAATACCGCAGCAGATTCAAGAATCAATTCCAGTAATTTATATTGGGGCAAATAGAGAGTTGAAATACCAATTACCTGAGTCCAAGAATTCACTACTTGGCTCCCTACTTGCTGATGTAAATAAAGATTTTCAGGATCCTGAAAATAAAATGAAAGTTACTAATAAGCAGGGAGAAGAGGTTGAGGTTTCTCGGGTGGAAAGATTTAATCAATGTATTAAAGCTGCAATTGAGGCTTTGAAAACAGAAGATTTTTTGGCTCTAGAAAAGACAATTCGTGATAATGCATTGTTGCAGCTTGGTATTGATCCTGAGCATTCTGGTTTGAATGTTTTCTTTCAGCCATTAACCTCTTTGGATTTTTATAAGTCGCTGAATATTTTTGTTGAAGAGAATGGATTTAGCTTGAATGCTACTTCATTAGGAGGAGGGTTTCAGAACGCTTTGGTTATTGCAATTTTGAAAGCTTTTGAGGAAAGGAAAAAATCAGGTGCAGTTTTTCTCATCGAGGAACCAGAGATGTTTTTGCATCCTCAAATGCAGCGATCTTTGTATAAAACTATACGTAAAATTGGGAAAACTAATCAGGTTATTTATACAACGCATTCTCCTCATTTCGTAACAATTCCAGAATATGATGAAATAGTTTTGGTGAGTAAAAATGAAAATGGTACAAAAAGACGAAAGAGCTCTCTTCCAAAGACAACAGAACTTGAGCAAAAGCTTAGGAAGGAGCTTGATCCAGAAAGAAGCGAGTTTTTCTTCGCTAAAAGAGTCCTTTTTGTAGAAGGAGATACCGAAAAATTGGCATTGCCTGAATACGCCATCAGAGAGGCGTTGGATTTTGACGGGGTTGGTGGAACAATTGTAGAGGTTGGAGGGAAAAGGAATCTCCAGATGATGGCTGACATTGCACTTTCTTTCGACATATCTACTGGAATTATTTTCGATACAGATTCGTCTGATTTTAGTGACAAAACAGAAGAGAAAGAATTCAATGAATTACTGGATGGATATTCTAAAAAGGGTGCAAAAGTTTGGAAATTTGAGAAAAATTATGAAGAAGAATTGAAAAAAGCTCTTACAGACAACGTTTATCAGACTGCTTGTCAGAAGTATCCAAAAACATCAAAGGCTATAAAAGCCAGATTGATCGCGCAAGATACAACCTATTCTGTTCCAGATTTTATTAAGCCAATTATTAAATGGCTTGCAAATAAAGAATAAAATTTTCTTGCATCCCTGTTCCGAATTAGTATAATTACCTCGTAAGATTTTGAGTCTCTAAAGACCAGTTTGTCCACGAAAACGTGGGCGAAAAACTGGCCTTTTTTTGTGTTCCAAAATCTTGCGAATGTTACAAATGTTATACGAATAGGCTATGCTCGGAAAACCGCATACCATAAAGGCAAAGAAGAAATTTCTGGAGGCGCTGAAAAAGCGTCGAGGAATTGTGACTTTGGCGTGCAAGGAAGCGGATGTTTCGCCGATGACTTTTTATCGCTGGCAGAACGATGATTCCGAATTTTACCAGATGTCTGAGGAAATTCGGGATGTTGAGATTGGCATCATTGCCGAGGACAGGCTGGCCGAATATATCATCGTCCACAAAGACCCGAACATGATCCGCTTTTATCTGCAGTCCAGAAGCAGAAAGTACATTCAAAGACTTCAAATGCAAACTGAAGACCCGTCCAAGGTTTTGGCCGATCTCTTGAAGCTGGATGAGTTTTGACCCGTACCCGCAAAATAATGAATACACATGAAGAATCACAACCTGCTGGAAACCTCACTGAAACGCAAAAGAAAGAATTGCGCAGCCTTTTTGAGCCAAAATACGGGTATGAACTCAGCGACGAGGATTTGTTTGAAATCCACTTTAACCTGAAGCGCTTTTTTATGGCTGTCAGCAAAGTATCTTAACCTTCTTTCACATGAATAATACACTTTTTCACACTGCCGATTGGTACCTGTTTGTCTGGTTGTTAGCACACGGTTTCGCCGTGAAACAGATTGAAAGAAATAATCCCAGTAAATGCCAGTTTTATTTTGAGAGTTCAGCGGAGCTTGAAGGTGAAGTTCAGGCCTTTTGGAGAAATGAAACGGTAAATGTGCAGGATTTTATTCTGGCCATCAAAAAGGCAAAAGTACTGCTTCATGCCGATAGTTTTTAAGATATCCAAATATGGCCAGTTATTTGCGAGTTAAGAGAGGAGCAGGAGGTTGTAATCACAAGGGAATAGGAGAGTGTAGAAGGATTATGGCTTATTCACTGGATATTCGTGTCGTTTAAGGCATTGTGTTGGTAACTAAAGATATATATGCAAAGAACAGTTCTATATTGTCGCAAGTCTTCGGACAGCGATGACAGACAGGTACAATCCCTTGATGATCAGGAAACTGAGCTGAAGGATTTTGTGAAGAGGGCTAATGGATTTGCACAAAACAGCAATGAGAGGATGGAGATTGTGGAGATTATCAAAGAAAGCTGCTCGGCCAAAAACTCGGGTGAAAGGCCGCTTTTTAACCGAATGGTAGAGGACGCGCAAAGGGGAAAGTATGATGTGATTTTGATCTGGTCTCCTGATCTTATTTCGAGGAATTTGGGTGATATGGATAAGATTATCAGGCTTTTGGAAAGCCATAAGATCAAACATCTTCTAACTCAATCAAACCAAACTTACGGCAATCGTGCTATTGAAAAGGGCATGCTGCAGTACTGTGTTGTGAATGCCAAGATGGAAAATGACCAGAAAGGTGAGAACGTGGTGCGTGGATTGAAACGAAAAATCCGTGATGGTAACTGGATCGGCAATGCCCGACTTGGTTATCTGAATTTTGGAAATAAAAAAGGCCAGCGTTGGGTCGATAAAGACCCTGAGCGATGGGAAATTATCAAGCAATGTTGGGAAATGTTTGCGACTGGAGCCTATTCTGTCCCTCGAATCAGGGATAAAGCCGAAGAGATGGGACTTCGATCACGCCCAATGCGAAACAAGCCTGAAGGCGCTCGTGTGGGCATAAACACCTACTACGACATGTTCTGGAATGTTTTTTATCTGGGCAAAATGCTGGTTGGTAGAAAGGAAGATGTGAAGCTATTGCCAGAATTAAAGACGATGATACTCAATGGGGAAATTGAAGGTGAGATTTTTGAAGACTACGTTATTGTGAAAGGCAAACACCCGCCGATGATTTCAGAAGAGTTGTTTCGCCGTGTGCAGGTAATTCTCAAAGAGCGTGGCCTTGCCCATCATTGCACTAAAACACATTTTAAGGACTTTGTTTTTGCTGGATTGATTTTGTGTGGATCGTGCGGTCATGCTGTTGTGACGGAAGAAAAGACCAAATACAAGTGCACTGACTGTGGCACTTGGTTTACCTGCTCATCCGCTCGACCAACTCCTACCGATTGTAAAAAGTGCAAGAAGCGTTTGAGTAGGCAGGCGCTGGAAAACAGCTCTTACTACTGCTATGCCCACTGTTCGGGCAAGAACAAGGAAAAGAAATTTTGTCCGCAGACCTTTCACCCTAATGGAAGACCTAAACCAACTATTCCTGTAGTTGAGTTGGAAAGGCAGGTTGATGACATGCTGAACCGACTTTCGATGGATGAAGAGGTTTACGCCTATTGCATCAGCACTCTAAAAGACGAACATTTTCAGAATAAGATCGTTCAAAATCAATCTTTGACGCTTTTGCAGAAAGATCACAAGCGAATCAAGGAAAAACTCGATAAGCTGGTGGATTTGAGGCTTGCTGGAGAGATTGATGCCGAGTATTTCGCAAATAAGAAGTCTGAGCTGGAAACGAACATCAAGGAGATCATGCAGCAACTTGAGAAGTTTAATCAGAAAAATACCGATTGGGTCGAACAGACGGAAACCTTCTTGAATATGGCTTCCAGAGCCAGTTTAGCGTTCAAGAACGGAGATAATCTGACAAAACGGGAAATCTTGAAAAGCATTAGCTCGCACATATATTTGCAGGGCGGTAAACTCCGCTTTGAATTTCGCAAACCATTCGACATCTTACTCAAAGAACCGCCAACACAAGACTTAGACGCTGTGTCGAAAAATCAGGAGTTCGAACCAAACGGACATCAGGAAAAAGCCAAAATATCTGCTTTTGGCTCTCGTTTTTCTGAATGGCTCCCTCGACTGGGCTCGAACCAGTGACCTACCGGTTACACTTATTCTGATATTTCTATCAGGCGTGGACTATATCTTCACCATGACATCAAAGGGTTGGAGATGATGTGGACAGGTGCGTTGGTATCTAGTCTCTACGGCGCCCTCACGTAAGTGAGGTTCCCTCGGTATTGGCGTGCTACATGTAAATGTAGTTTAGCTTTCACCGATATCCCAACGAGTTTCAATCAAGCTTTAGCCTGAAAGCTGCGTTTATTGTCACAGCCGGTTGCTCTACCACTGAGCTACAAGGGATCATTTGTCAATTTGCGCTTTGAAGAGTTTTGTTGGGCGCTGCATATGTGCTTCAACAATTGCTCAAAGCAGAGGAAATATATATAAGTCTCAGGGCTTTTTCAACCTTTTTTTAAAAAAAGCTGAGCAGGCTTGTTCCGGCCGCGTCACGAAATAGCGGCACGTCTGGAAATCCGGCCGCGTCTGCTACTCTTAAATTTTAACCAATTTAACAATAGCTCTGGCCACCACTTGATCTGGACGTCGATAAATAATTTGCTGATGATCAACTCCGGTAATGCCAAGGTCTTCGGTTAATTCGATTGGCAGCAATTCTGCCTGTTCGAAACCGTATTCATCCAATTGAGCCAAGACTGCATCCAGGGTCAAATAATGATCTGGCTGTCTTGGATGTTGATAAGCAAGTAGGGTCAAAACAATCGGTGTGCCACTTGGTAAAAGTGTACTGATGTTTTGCAGGAATTCATTCATGGTATAAGCCACCTGGCTGAGCACAGACTCGATTTTTGTTAGTGGAGGATTAACACTCATTGGTGGTCCAAGGAAAGTTTCACTAACTACAGCTGCAATCGGTTCATGAATGTCAGATTTAGTCACTCTGACAGCGTCTTTATTGAAAACTCTGAATTTGCTGGATAGATTTTGTTTCATGAAAATCCATTCCAGATTTTTATAACATTTCTGTACATTTTCCTGAAGGAGGTCAGACCCAACACTGTTATAGCCCATGAGACCTGCTTCCATTAGTACAGTACCGAGTCCACAGAAGGGGTCATAAACAACACCTTGAGACAGGTCTCTTCCTGCCAAATTGATCAAAATTTGGGCAAGTTTTGGTGGGAGCATACCGAGTCTTGGATCACGTTCCGGACGATTATAGTCACGATCGGAATAAGCATCGATGTCTTGAATAGCGATAGTGCGACCAATCAACCAGCCTGATTTAGTTTCAATAGCCAGAAATTCCGCGCCTTTGCCCAAAATGTTTTCACCTTTAAGTAGAGCTGTAGTTGGATTTTGGAAATTATTGTTGATGAAGCGGCTGGAAAGTTTAGCGGATTTCAGAGTCTTTTTAGTTTTTAGTAAGACATTTTTAATAATGTTGTTAGCTTGCCCTGATAAATTCTGGACAGTTAGAGCATAACGAACTTTGTCCTGTCGATCTCGAAATAAATCTAATGCCATTGTGCTGATCAATTCAGGTAAATCTTGTGCTCTTACTTCTGTTTTAAAAATCTCAGCAATCTTGATAGTGCCGCCGAGTTTGTTCAGAAGAGCTTTTGGATCAGTAATTTCTGTTTCTACTACTAATTGATCCTTGTCCAGGCTCAGAAACTGAGTGTCTTCAGGTAAAACGGATTGTAATTCGGCTAAAGAAAGGAGAGGATTCTTGCCTAGTTGGAATACATATTTGTTCATAAACTTGAGCTAAAACATGCACATTTTTACTTAATTTAGAGAAAATGCAATGCAAAATCTTGAAAAAAGTCGATTTTGGTGGCGTTTTATACTTTTAACGCTGTTATTTGTGGTCGTTGTCCTGGGTGCTTTTTTCACAGGGGCATACTGGAAAGTCCTGCAATTTAGAGCCAATTTTGAGCTGATTGCTGATTTGAATAAGTGTAATTGATACGCAAGAGGATATTTGGCAATTTATTTCAATTGGAGTTTGGCAAACGCTGCACTATAGTGACCAGGAATAAATTAACAACACAACTATGGCAATGTCTCTCAATCGTGTTCAATTGATCGGGAACCTCACTCGCGATCCTGAACTCCGCCAAATCCCTGGTGGTCAAACTGTCGCAACTTTAAGCGTGGCGACTAATTTTTCTTGGACTGATCAGAGTGGAAATAAACAAGATAAGGCTGAATATCACAATGTAGTACTTTGGAGAAAACTTGCTGAAATCGCAGGCCAATATCTCCGTAAAGGCAGCAAGATTTTCGTTGAAGGCCGTATCCAAACTCGCGATTGGGAAGGTGAAGATGGTGTGAAAAGATACAAAACTGAAATCGTAGCCGACAACATTATCATGCTCGACCGCAAGGGCGACATGGCTGGTGGTGGCGAACCAAGCTACGGCGGCGGACTCAAAAAATCTTCAAATGAATCATCTCCAGTTGCTGATGCTGTGGCGTTGGGGGAGAGTGATGTTACAATTGACGACCTCCCGTTCTAAACTATTTCTTCCTGCGTATTTCTTTGTCATCTGCAAAAATTCATCTGAAGCCGTATAACTCATACTGTCTTCAGATGAATTTTTTGATTCCTTGAACTACTTGTAATAAATAGTTTAGATGATTTTGACTGTCTAGAAATGATCTTTTTTAGTTCCTCGTAAAACTCGCATTAAAAACTTTAGAGACTTTTTCTTGTTTCCTTGAATTACTTGAAATAAATCTTTTAGATTACTCTCAACCACGTTGCGACATAGTTTTTTCGTCCGCCTGATTGGCGGAAGTAAAAATCTCCACAGAAAAAGCCCCTGAATTGTTTAAGTAAATCCAGGGACTTTGGAGGCTCTTTGATCTGGGCCTGTCCTCGCGCCAGAGGCGGGAAGACTTCTAGGAGGCCAGAATTCAGGGAGGGCCTTGGACTGCTCCGCGGCTAGCTGGGGAGCTGGTCCTTCTCTCTACTGTTCTTTGGTGTTTTGTTTTACGACGAGAAGTCACCATCGTCATTTTTTATTTTTGTTTGTTTGTACCTTCCCCCAAGAATAAATTCAGGAGTTGGCTTTTTGTTTGATTTTATTTTTGGTTTTGTCTTTGGCAGAAAACTCGACGCGAACACCGAAGTGAAAGCGGAGATCGATACCAAAGGCGTATTTTGGGCAGTAGCCGCTGCCGCATCGAAAAGTAGAGAGTAGTAATCTCCAGTGCTGCGAGTCCTGGTCGTGGGTCGTAGAGGGAGACTTCTATCCGCTACTTTTCTTTTCTCCTTGTTTTAAAAGTTCATGTTTCTAGCTTTCTTATAATCCAAGCATTATATCATTTTTGGCTTTCTTATACAAACCTGTTAATATCTGAAGTTAGAGAAGAGAAATCTTTAAATTATAAATTATTTTGCTAATTTAGTCAAACATGTCGAGCGCTCCAGAAATTAAGCCAATTGTCACTAATACTGGCCTTTTTGTAGCCATTGTTGGACCATCTGGTGTAGGAAAAGGAACTATTATGAATCTCTTCAAGCAGCGTTTCAAAGATGCGGTTTATGTCCTTTCTAACACCACTAGGGCTAAACGTGACGGTGAAAAAGATGGTGAACAGTATTTCTTTGTCTCGGTTGAAGAATTTGAAAAAGGTCTACAAGAAGGTAAATACCTCGAATACGCCCAAGTTCATCATCAGGATTATTATGGTGTTTTGCGAGAACCAGTAGAAAAAGCCCTTAAAGAAGGTAAAATTGTTATTCGTGAGCTGGATATTCAGGGAGTAGATTTGATCAAGAAAACGATTACTGATGGAGCTCTGCTAACTATTTTTATTAAGCCTGAGGATATGTCTTGTTTGCGCAAGCATATTGTCGAAAGAGGTAAGGTTTCTGAAGAAGAGTTGGATCGCCGCTTGGAAAGCGCTGAACATGAGTTAAAAAGAGCAGGTGAGTGTGATTATACTGTGACCAATTATGAAGGCCGTGTAGAGCAGGCTTATTTGGATATTGAGGGAATCATTTTAAGTAAAGCCAAAGCTCGTGGTGTGGTTTTGCAAAGTGCATCTTCTCGTTTTTAAAAAAGCTTTGATTTGGGCGGATTTTGGTGTAATTTATGCCCGCCCTTTTGATGGGTATCTGCTGGGGATTGGCCAAGTGGTAAGGCTCCGCCCTCTGGAGGCGGCACCGGGGGTTCGAATCCCTCATCCCCAGCCAAATTAATCGTGGTGGAGAGGAATGAGACTTTTCAACCGACCGGGTGTCAATTTGGAATACCGTATTCTACGGCTTGTTTTGTAATATAAAACTTTCTAAAGACCAATTAGTCTTGCAATTTGAAAAACTTTCTATATACTTGAGTTATCAAGTACTTATAAAATTTATTTTAATATATGAATACGAATGCAGTGAGCAACTCTTTGAAATTTTTAGTGAATGTATCTAAGTTCCAATCTATTCTAGCTAGAAAGCTGGATGGTTGTCTGGGCGGACTCGGATTTAGCGAATTTATTATTCTCTATGCTTTGAGTCAGGCTCCTGAGCAAAAGCTACGTCGTGTCGATTTGGCCGATAAGATTGGTTTAACTGCTTCTGGAGTGACTAGACTTTTAGTACCGATGGAGAAAATCGGTTTGGTTAAACGGGATTTGAATGAAAATGATGCAAGGGTGCGTTATGTGATGTTGTCTCCTGGTGGCAGAAATAAATTGATTGAGGCCTTGGAAAGAGCAGAATTATTTGTCAGTGATAATATGCCTGCTGATAAAGCTGCCAGGATCACTAAATTTAATGATTTGATCACTGAATTTAACCAGATTTTTAAGTAATTTTTAGAGCATGTGTCTTGCTAAGTTCGTGTATTTGTGTTATTTATTCTAAGCTAACCTAATTTTTCAAAAGTGACTGAACAAGAGAAGTCTCCAGTGCTCCCTAAAAAAGTTCCTGGACCAAATTTATTCGCTCTACTCAAGCCATATACCAAGTGGATAGTACTTTTATTGGTACTGACTTTCCTGAGTAATGGGTTAAGCATATTTATCCCCAAAATAATTGCTGGCGGTATTGATAGTCTCGGCAAAGAGGGTTTTGATTTAATGTTTTTCGTTTGGCAGTTTTGGGGAGTGACAGCGACAATTTTCGTGATCTCCTATTTACAAATTTTGGTGCAAACTCACGCTGCTGAAACTGTGGCCAGAGATTTGCGCGCTAAGGTGTCTGATAAAATTTCACAGCAGGACTTTATTTATGTACAAAATGTTACTCCGGCTAAATTGCTCACCAATCTGACTTCAGATATAGATGGTGTAAAAAGTTTTGTTTCACTGGCAATAGTTTCAATTGCTTCCGCGGTTTTCATGATTATTGGTTCCAGCACGATGTTGCTGTTAACTGATTGGAAATTAGCTTTAGTGGTACTCTTGGTCTTACCAATTATCGCTGTAACTTACTTCATAGTTTTCTCAAAAGTAAGAGTACTATTCATGCAGGGCCAAAAAGTGATTGATAAACTAAATAAAGTTATTAATGAAAGTATTTTGGGTGCTGCTTTGATCAGAGTGCTTAATTCTCAAACCCCTGAGTATCAGAAATTTATAGAAGTTAATGGTGAATCTAGAGGAATTGGTTTGGCTGTGCTTGGCTTGTTTGCCAGTTTAATTCCTGTGGTGGTTTTTGTTTCCAATCTTGCAACTTTGACCATTCTCATTCTTGGCGGACATTTTGTAATTAATGGAGAAATGACTTTGGGCAGTTTTTCGGCTTTCAATAGTTATATGACTTTTTTGATTTTTCCGATTTTAATTATTGGCTTTATGAGTAATGTGATTGCTAGAGCTGCTGCTTGTTATGCTCGTATCGATGAAGTTTTAAAAGCTCCAGTACCGCCAGCAATGGGTCAGTATAAAAAGGCCCTGACTGGTGAACTTAATGTGCGTGATTTGGAACTTAGATTTGGTGAGAAGGCGGCTTTAAAAGAAGTTAACTTTACTATTAAACCTGGTATTAAAACGGCCATAGTTGGTCCAACTGCTGCTGGTAAAACGCAGTTACTATACTTGCTTACTGGCTTGATTCAGCCAACAAGCGGTGAAATCAAATTTGATGGTCACAAGATTGACGATTTTGATCGTGAGTTTTTCTATAAACAGATTGGTATTGTTTTCCAAGACAGCATTATGTTCAACCAGTCGATTAAGGAAAATATCGCCTTCAATAATACTGTCACTGATGAAAGTCTCAAGAAGGCAGTTGAAACGGCTGAACTGTCAGATTTTGTGGATTCACTGCCTGAAGGCTTTGAGACAATAGTTTCTGAAAGAGGTTCTAGTTTGTCTGGAGGTCAGAAGCAGAGAATAATGCTGGCTAGAGCTTTGGCACTCAATCCAAAAATTCTTTTGCTAGATGATTTCACTGCCCGTATTGATGCTGATACTGAACGTCGAGTGTTACACAATGTGCATGCAAATTATCCCGATCTAACTTTGATTTCAGTTACACAAAAAATTGCTGCTGTAGAAAATTACGATCAGATCATTGTCTTGATGGAAGGTGAGATTTTGGCTAAGGGCAAGCATCAAGAGTTGCTGCATAGTTCGCCAGAATATGTTCAAATTTTTAATTCGCAAAAGAGTACAAGTCAATATGAACTACAAGCTGAATAATAACAATGAGAGGGAGAAGAAACAGTCTTTCGCCAGTGCTGCCAGAAAACTTTGGCGATTAGTACCAGGTGAGACTCCTAAATTAGTAATGGCAATGACTGCTGTTATACTAAACTCTTTTCTAAATTTACTATCACCGTTCTTGGTGGGATACGCTATTGATCATTATTTTCCTGATCAGAATTTTCAGGGAATAGTTAATATCGGCATGATTTTGATAGGCGTTTACTTGATGGCTTTTGTCACGCATTTCCTTCAAGTGAAATTGATGGGTGGATTGGGGCAAAGGTTACTTTTCACTTTGAGAAATGTTATTTTCGCTAAATTGCAGGCATTGCCACTGGCTTTCTTTAATCAGAACAAAGCAGGGGACTTAATTTCTAGAATTAATAATGATACTGATAACTTGAATCAGTTTTTCTCTCAGTCATTGATGCAATTTATTGGGTCTATTTTTATCATGACTGGTGCAGCTGTATTTATTCTGGTTTTGAATCTGAAACTGGCTTTGTTTAGTTTAATTCCAGCTGTATTTATGCTGATTTTTACTAAATTAGTTTCACCTTGGGTTAAATCAAAAAATACCAAAAGTTTACAAAAGATTGGCGGCTTGAGTGCGGAAATTCAAGAAAGTCTCAGTAACTTTAAGGTGATTGTGGCTTTCAATCGCCGCAATTATTTCCGCGATAAATTCAATGAAGTAAATGAAGAAAATTATCTGGCTGCGAAAGAGGCTGGAGTAGCCAACAATATTTTTACTCCTGGCTACACGCTCGGCTCTAGTTTGGCTCAATTGGTGGTTTTCTCAGTTGGAGTTTATATGATTAGTAAAGGTGAACTGACTGTTGGTCTATTGATTGGATTCATCATGTATATGAGTAAATTTTATGATCCAGTTCGTCAGCTGGCTGCAGTTTGGGCGTCTTTCCAAACTGCAATGGCTGCATGGGATAGAATTTCCAAGATTCTTTCCATGGAATCAGATATGCCGATTATTGTTGACAAGTCTAAGCATGGCCAAAGTTTACTTGAACTTGATGATGTTAGTTTTCATTATCCAAATGGTAAGCAGGTTTTGACAAATGTGAATATCTCTTTGGAAAGAGGAAAAATTTACGCTTTAGTTGGTCCAACTGGTGGTGGTAAAACTACAACAGCTTCGCTGATGGCCAGACTTTTTGATCCGACTTCAGGCAAGGTTTTATTGGATGGTAAAGACATTCGCAGCTATGACGATGTTGTTAGGACCAAGAAAATTGGTTTTATTTTGCAAGAACCTTATTTATTCACTGGTAATATACGTGAAAATATTGTTTATGGTGATGATGAACTCTCCAAGATGTCAGTAGAAGATTTGGATGCGAGACTCAAAGAAACTAATTTGGATCATTTAGCTTCACGCTTTGAAAAGGGCTTGGACACTGCGGTTCTAAATAATGGAGATTCAATCAGTCTTGGACAACGTCAATTGATTGCTTTCATTCGTGCAGTTTTACGCAAACCAGATTTACTGATTTTGGATGAAGCCACTGCTAATATCGATACGGTCACGGAACAACTGCTGGAAGAAGTCTTGGCAAAATTACCTCAGCACACAACGCGTGTGGTGATTGCTCATCGTTTGAATACAATTCAAAATGCCGATGAAATTTTCTTCGTTAACTCAGGCGAGGTAACTATGGCTGGTTCGTTAGAACACGCTGTGGAAATGTTGCTAAACGATAAGAGGAAGAGTTAAAAAAACACCTACTATTCACACACCTGAGGGGCCCCCGTCCCCTGCGGTGTTTGTAGTAGGTGTTTTTGATGAATAAAATTATTCTTCAACAACTAACATACCTTTTTGGCCCATAGCTCTGTGTTGACCAACGCTGCAGTAGTATTCGAATGAACCCGCTTTATCAACTACAAATGAAACGCTATCTGTTTCACCAGTTTTCACTGTTTTAGTATGCGCATTGAATTCATCAATAGTGAAATTGTGCATACCACCATCATTGCTGAAATTAATAGTTACTGTGTCGCCTTTTTTAGCATTAATAACATTTGGATTGAAGTAGAAGCTCCCGCCACTCATAGTTACAGTAACTGTTTTGTCGGCGTCCGAACGAACTACGCGAGTTGGATCATTAGTTGGAGCATCTTTGCTAGTGCTCATGCTATCCATTGCTATCTTGCCACTGTCAGTGCTATTTGAAGTTTGGGCTGTAGCTTGGGTGTCGGTGTTTGGAGTTTTGGTTTGTGTGGATGGTTCGCAGGCTGCCAACATTAAAGATCCTGAAGCCAATAACACTAAAAGTTGCTTTGGTAATTTGTGTTGAGACATATTTCTGTTGTTAAAAAATTGCTATAGATATTTTTACACTATTTTGGTTAAAAATGTTACAGAAAAATTTGCACATCTGGCCATGTATCTTTAGGATGTCGTAGCAATTTTAAATCATTATGTTAACACAATTCAGTTTAGATAATGGGCTCCAAGTAGCGGCCTATAACATGCCTAATATTCATTCAATCAGTTTGAGTCTGATGGTGAAGGGTGGTGCCAGCTTTGATAAGAAAGGTAAAATGGGTACTGCTCATTTACTTGAACATATGCTTTTACAGGGAAGTCCAAGTTTTGCTGATGCCCAGGTCATTTCAGAGTTTGTTGAAAGCCGAGCTGGTTATATTAATGCCTTTACTTATTTTGATACGGTTGAGTTGGTCATGAGACTTCCAGATAGATATTTAGAAGATATGCTTAAACTAGCTACAGAGATTTTTTATCAACCAACTTTTCCAGAAGAAGCTTTGGTAAAGGAAAGAGCTGTGATGCTTGAAGAAATTTATGCCAATTATGAAAGTACTCATGATCGTATTGGTAGATTTTTTTTAGAGGCAAAATATGCTGTTGGATCGCTTTTAAAAAATGAAGTAGTTGGCCTGCCTGAAGATGTGAAATCGCTCAATATGCAGGATATGAAAGAGCTTTATGAACAGCTAGTTAAAACTGAAAATTCCTATCTATGTTTAGTTGGTAATTTTGAGAAAGCGGATTTGAAAAAATTAGTTGAAGAATATTTTGGTCCAGTTAAAACAAGCGGTAAATTCGTTGGAGAATTGAGATTTTCTGATAGTGATTTGAATGAAGATAAATTTCACTGGCGTTCCGATGCTGATCTGAGTTCTGCCTATGTTGATCTGAGTTTTAAAGCTATGCCAAAAGATGCTCCGGTTACAGACTGGCTGGCGCAACTTGCTGTTATGAATGTTTTGGCCAATCTACAAAGAAGTCGCCTCAATACATCACTCCGTTTTGAAAAAGGCCTCGTTTATTCAATCGCTATCAGCCCGATTGCCATGCCTGGGTTTGGTATGAATAATTTGCCTTTTGAATGCCGTCCAGAAAATGTAAAAACAGTTTTGGAAGAAATAGTGAATGAATTGATTAAAATTAAGCAGAATGGTTTAACGCAGGAAGAATTTACATATATTCAGAATTACGGGATTGATACTTTAATGATGCAGTTTGATAGTGTAGGAGCGGTCATGGATACTCTCAAGCAGGATCTGCTTTGGGAAGATAAGATCTATTTACCCGAAGATACCATTGCTACTATTAAGGCAGCTAGTTTGGATGATGTTAATGCTGTGATCAAGCAGTACTGGGACTATAAAACGGCAAATTTATCTATACAAATTGCTGGTGTAGTAACTGAAGATGAGCAAAAATATTATCTGGAATTACTTGAAAAACTACAAAATGCCTAAAAAAACTTCTGGTCACGCACATCATCCTACTCATGAAACTGTGGCTTTGGCCCAGCATCACGGTGAGAATAAAATTAGCAATACAGGGGAATTACTCAGCGACGTAATTTTGGGAGGACAGGATGGTTTGGTAAATACTTTGGGAGTGATTTTAGGCTTGGCTGCGGCCAGTTCTGATTTTAGAATAGTGGTGGCTGGAGGCCTTGCTGGTGCAATTGCTGAAGCGGTTTCCATGGGCGCAGTAGGATATACCAGTAAAATGGCTGAACGTGATTATTATATGAGTGAGCTGGCCCGTGAGGATTATGAAATTGAAAATATGCCTCAGGAAGAAATTCAAGAAATTCGCGAAATTTATGAAAAGAAAGGTTTTAAAGGGGATTTACTGGAAGAAGTGGTGAAGGTTTTAACTTCCAATAAAAAAGTTTGGCTACATACGATGATGAGAGAAGAGTTAGGCCTCACTCCAGTTCAAGATGGGCGTCCTTTGAAAGCGGCGATCGTGATTGGACTTGCTTCTTTTGTGGGAGCGGCTATTCCACTTATTCCATTCTTGGTCTTTTATATGGCTAAGTGGCGATTTGATGGAGCTATGACTACTGCAGTTGGGGTGGCTTTGGGAGTTTCGGCACTAACTTTATTTATTGTTGGCGCTATTAAGTCTAAACTGACGGTAGGTAAATGGTATAAGAGTGGTACACAGATGCTGGTTATTGGTATCTTGTCAGCTTTAATCGGATACCTGATCGGTTTGGCTTTCCAGGGTTCAGTGGCATAAGCTATACTGATGAGGAATTTTAAAATCAAAAAATGATTAAAAAGAAGGAGCATCACGTCTTTGATCGTAATTCACTGATCATAGAAAAATTACCAGCTTACTTACTGTTTGCCGCTATAATTTGGATAGCTTGGAATTTGCTGATTGTTGTACAGCCATTCTTGATGGTACTAATTTTCTCGGCGATTGTGGCTACGGTTACTTTTCCAATATATACTCGTTTTGAGAAATGGTTTAAAGGTCGTAAGGCTTTGGCTTCAATCGTTACTTGCTTATTGGTGATATTTGCTATAATTATACCTATTACTTTGTTTATGCTGGTTTTGGCTGGGCAAGTAGTAGACCTTTATAAAATTGTGAATAATTTCCTACAAAGCACTGACTTTACTTCTTTGATGAAATGGCAAAAAGGCAATTTCTTCTACGACATTTCTGGTACGCATAGCACTGAGGTAATGGCTTTTATCCAACAAAACATGGAAAGCCTTAAAAATGGTCTGACAGAATCAGCCAAGTTTATTAGTACTTTTGCTGCTAAGCAAAGTGCCAAACTCGCAGCAGACCTTGCGCTGACTATCTTTAACCTCCTGTTAATGGGTTTTTCTCTCTATTTCTTCTATGTGGATGGCCGTCAAATTCTGAAGAGACTAATGATTCTCTCGCCAATTCCGATGGAATATGAAAAGGAAATTTTTAGGAAATTTGATGAAATCAGCCGTGCTACTTTATTCGGTACATTTATGACGGCTGTGGCGCAGGGTTTAGTGGCTTGGATTGGCTTTGCTATAGCTGGTGTGCCAAGCGCTTTCTTCTGGGCAACGGCAGTTTCGATCTTCTCATTAGTCCCAACTATTGGTACTTCAATAGTTTGGCTGCCAATGGGTGTGATTATGTTACTAAGCGGCAATCTCTGGGGCGCCTTTGTACTGATTTGGGGAATAAGTCTGGTCAGTACTGTTGATAATGTTTTAAGAGTAGTTTTCCTCAGCAGCGCTACTAATTTGAATCCATTACTTACTTTTATCTCAATTTTCGGTGGAATTTTGGCTTTTGGACTAATAGGAGTGGTCTTTGGGCCAATGTTATTGGTGCTTTTCCTCACTCTACTACACATTTATGAGCTAGAGTATGCGGAATTTCTGGGAAATACTGAAGAATTGGGCTTAGATGATCCGGTTTTTCCTGCTGATAAGTAGATTTTGGCTTGAAGTAAAGGAAAGAGGTCTGTATTAGGCCTCTTTTTTTGTGCAGTATATATGTTGACGAATACTGAGCTTGTGTTATAATGTATAGATTTAAGATAAAACACAAAAGTGAGGATAAAAGATATATTTAACAAACAGGTGAAATTAGAGAAAAATGAGGCTTTAGGTGGTGGTTATGCTAAATCAGATAAGCATGCGGCAGCTAAGGTCTTTGTTTTCATGCCTATTGCGGTCGTGCTTTCAGCAGTAATTATCATTGCTGCGGTATTTGGGGTGCCCAGAACTATGGATTTATTCAAAGGTGCCTTGGATAGCGTTTATGACAATCATGAAGAGATAAAAAATGCCGCTGAAGAGGTTTTATTTGAGGATGTGAAAGCTGACTCAAAATATTATGACTCCTTGGTTTATTTGAAGAAAAATGGGGTGATTAATGGTTATGAAGACCATACTTTTAGGCCAGATCAAAGTTTGAAGAGGGCTGATTTGGTCAAGATTATTGTCAGTGCGAAAAAACAATTCCCTCTAGCTTTGAATTATAACAATTGTTTCAAAGATGTTAGAAATGAATGGTTTGCAGCATCTGTTTGTTTGGCTAAAGATAAAGGCTGGATTGGTGGCAAGATTGATGGAAAATTCCACCCAGAAGACGATGTTAGTAGGTCTGAAGGCTTGAAAATGTTAATTGGAGCTTTTGATGTTAAACGTGTTTCCGACAAAGTTATTGACAGTTATGAAGACGTGAAACCAGATGACTGGTTCAATAGCGATATCGAAATTGCTTTAGAAAGAGGCATTTTAACCGATAATCCTACTTTGGAATTCTTTAAACCAAATGAACCGCTCACCAGAGGCGATGCGGCTCAAATGCTTTACAGAATCTTACAGTTATAAATTATTTAGCTAATTCAGCGTCGATAGCATCAGTGAAGACTTTGACGTCTTGAGCACCTACAATCATTTGATCATTGATCATGAACATTGGTGTACCACGGAAATTCTTGGCAATTGATTCATTGTAATCGATGTCGACATTTTTCTGAAGTTTCTTGGTATCCAAACAGGTAGCAAATTGGTCTGTATTTAGATTGAGTTCTGCAGCCATTTGTTTGAACATGTCGAGATGGCTTGGTTGCCCAGACCATTGCGCTTGTCTTTCGAAAAGTAAGTCATGCATTTCCCAGAATTTACCTTGTTCGAGAGCACATTCAGAAGCAAGAGCAGCAGCTGGAGCTTGAGGGTGAATATTTAATGGGAAGTGCTTATAAACAAATTTTACTTTACCTGTATCAATATAATCTTTGATTATAGTTGGAAGGCTATCAATAAAGAAAGAATGACAAAGTGGGCATTGGAAATCGCTATATTCAGTGACAGTAACTTTAGCGTTTTGATTGCCCATCACTTTGATTGAACCTTCTTCTGTGATTTGTGGAACAGCTTGTCCTCCTAGGCTGGCAAAATTAACTTTACTTATTAAGAAGCCGATGATCAGACCGAACAAAAATACACTTAATAGTTTGAAAAAATTGTCTCTTGGCATGAAAGTTTTTGTTATTTTGATTTTAGAAGAAAAGTAACTTGTTATTAGTGTAAATAAAATTTAACCAATTGACAATGTTTCCGAGGTTGGAAGTTAGCATCAAGAATCCAATCACAATCAAAAGTATCCCAGCTATACGATTGCTGTAATGATAAATTTGTTTATTCTTGGCAAAAAACTTACTGAAATAATCCAATGATAAAGCCATCATAATCAGCGGCAAAGTGAAGCCAATTGAGTAAATAATGAAGTAAAAAACTGACCAGCCAGCGGTTCCACTTACCAGGCCTAGAGTAATGATCGCCCCAATAATTGGACCATAGCAAGGAGTCCAACTGATAGCAAACAATGCGCCAATGGCCATAGCCCGCAGGTAATGTGGTAAATTTTTATGCACAACTTTTTGATCTGCCCGGAATTCCTGCTGTAAAAAATTTAATTTAATTAAGCCAGTTTGAATAACTCCCAAGATAATCAAAACTATCCCGGCGATTTTCTGCAGAATTAACTGATTTTGGATGAGGAAACTGCTAATACTTCCAGCTATTAAACCAAACATGGCAAAAATTAAACAGAAACCAAAACTGAAGGCCAAAGTGCTTAGTAATACTTCGCGACGATGATTTTTGTTTTTACTCTCAACCACACTAAGACCTGTGAAGAAGGCGATGAAGCCTGGCAGTACCGGCATAATGCATGGTGAAAGTACTGATAAAATACCGCCGAGGAGAGTGATTAGAATTTGCCAAATAGAGAAATGATCCATGCTTTTTTGCGATAGGCGAAGTAAGATCCAGTCCCCCCCAATATACCAGTAAGTCCCCAAAGATAGGAGTTATTTTCTGAAACTTCTTGATTTTCATTTAGTTCGAATTGATACAGTTTTAAAATCTGCTGACCATTTGCCTCACTTAGTTCGCCAGTAAACTTACCTGTGCGCCCAGGCAGAAAAGTTTTTTCTGCCTGGGGGCCTTTGATTAAATTTTCATCGAACACCACAAGAGTTTTTGCCGCGTTGTCAGCGTCGCCCTCAGTTAAATCGAAATGATAAATCTTTTCGAATTGAGGCGCGGAGGTGATTTTGCCAGTAATGGTAGTTAATGTTGGATTGGCAGTGCCAGGGCTTGCTAAATTGTTCCAGCGCCACTCGTTTTCTCCGTCAATTTCCTGTAATTGATAAGTAGATTTTTTAGTAGCTTCTTCATAATCGACTTGGTCAGCTAATTCTTCATTGGGTGTAAAGAGCCGCACTGAGTCGCTGGAATTGTTGAGATTGATTTTTAAGGTTTTAAGATTGAGGACGGTGTAGGCGTCTGGGGCGAGTTTCAGTGCGGCGAGGGCTTTGGGCTTGCTACTACCATCGGCATCGTCGATTTGCCATTTGGCCAAGTCTACTGTTTGGTCACTTCGATTGAAAAGTTCTACCCACTCGAACTCTGTTTTGTCCGGCACTGGATAAACTTCGGTGATGATGATAGGTGAGTCAGTGTATTCTGAGATGTTTTTCTTTTCAGTTGATTTTGTGGTGGCTTCAGTTTTATTGCCAGCAAAATCTTGATCGTCAAATGTAGCTGTGTTTATTTCGGTATAGGGTGATTCTGTTGGTGCGTCTGCTTCGTTTGATGTTTCTTCTTCAGTTTCATCACTAGTGACTTGCCAGGCATCTAAATTGATTCCGGTTTTGGTTCGGACTAGACTTTGATCTGTTTTCAGGGATTTAGAAGGGAAACAGGAATTTACATTGTCGCTTGGCCAGTTAGCGGCAGAGGCTATGGTTGGGAATTCTGTTTGCTCAGTTTTGCTGACGGGATCCTGATACCAACAAAAGAAATCGAAGTAGTGTTGACCGGCTAAAATGGTAATTTGTTCAGTGGTAGAAGTTAGTCCTGAAATGGTTGTATAAAGTTTGTGTTCGACTTCGGAATCTTCTTGATCTGAATTGAAAGTTAGGGTGACTAAGTCATTATTTTTGACTACAAAATTTGTCTCAACGATTTTGAAAACTTTGTCGCTATAAAAGCTTAAGCCTTTGAGATTGATTTGGGCTAAGTCGCTTTTGACTTTAAAAGTGATGAAGTCGGCTGAGGAATTTTTGTAACTAATTTCATTTAGTAAAATACTGGCCTGAATTGTTTGTGTTTCTGGCGTTGCAGGGGAGTCTTTGATGGTGGTGGCTAATGAAAACTGCTTGCAAAATAATAATAATATTGTGATTGATAGGATAAATGGGCGATTCATAATTGTTTAGAATATTGAGCTTAGCCACAATAGCGAGTGATTATTAAATCAAACTTAAAAAAGCCTTAATTTTGACAGGTTTGCCTTGTTTATGATTTGATGTTTTTGTTCGACTATATATTAGTAACCAAATAGGTAATGGATATTCTCACCCTGGTGATAGCCGTGATATTGGCTGGTGGGGTCGGAGCAACTATTGGTTATCTAGCCAAGAAATCTACTTTAAAACAAACTACTGAATCAGAAGAAAAACAGGCAGCTCAGGTTTTGACTGAGGCTAACAGCAAAGCAAAAGAGATTTTACTAGAAGCCAAGAACGAAGCTCTAAGGACTCTGGATCAATACAAGGCGGAAGAAGAAAAAAAACGTCAGCAACTCGACAAAATTGAAGCAAGACTTCTCGATAAGGAAGATACTTTAGAGAAGAAGATTGTTGCTTCAGATCAATTGCGTTCTGAATTAATGGAAAAAGCAGAAAAGATTAAGCAGCTGCGGACAGAAGCAGATCAATCTTTGGATTTGCAAAAGAAAGAATTGGAAAAGATCGCTGGCCTTACTCGTGATGAAGCGAAGCAGAAACTACTTAAAGAAGTAGAAGATGCTTCACGAAAAGAAATGGCTGAAACTATTTCCCGTGCCGAAGAATTGATGAAAAAAGAGTCTAAAGAAAAGGCTAAATTTATTATTGCAGATGCAATTCAAAAGTATGCAGCTGAAGTTGCTACTGAATCGACTGCAACTGTTGTAACTCTTCCTGGCGATGATATGAAGGGTCGTATCATTGGGAAAGAAGGCCGCAATGTAATGGCATTTGAACAAGCCACTGGTATCGATGTGATTATTGATGATACTCCTGGCTCAATTGTTATTTCTGGTTTCGATTTGGTACGCCGCTATGTAGCCAAAATTTCTTTGGAAAAACTGTTGATGGATGGACGTATTCATCCAGCTAGAATTGAAGAAGTTGTAGCCAAAACTCAGGAAGAAGTTAATGTGATGATTAAAGATCTCGGTGAAAAAGCTGCCTACGATACTGGCGTTGCCGGCCTGCCTTTGAACTTGATTAAATTACTCGGACGTCTCAAGTTCCGCACAAGCCATGGCCAAAATGTTTTGAAGCATTCGATGGAAGTTGCTTTCCTGGCTACTAGCCTCGCAGGCGAACTCGGTGCTGACAGCGAAATCTGTAAGAAAGGTGGTTTACTCCATGATATTGGTAAGTCTACTGATCATGAAATTCAGGGACATCACTCTACAATTGGTCGCGATATTCTCAAAAAATTCAATATTCAGGAAGAAGTTATTCACTGTGTGGAAGCGCATGAAGGTGATGTTGAACCAAAGACTCTTGAGGCGATGATAGTTTCTGCTGCCAATGCTATTGCAAATGCCCGTCCTGGTGTTCAAAAAGACAATTTGGAAAACTTTGTCAAACGCATGGAAGAAATGGAAAATATGTGCAATGCCTTTGAAGGAGTCAAATCTACTTTTGCTGTACAGGCTGGTTCAGAAGTTCGAGTTTTTGTGAAACCTGAGGTGGTTGATGATTATGCCGCAGTTAAACTAAGCCATGATATTGCTAGAAAGATTGAAAAAGATATGCAGTATTCTGGGCAGGTAAAACTTCACTTGATCCGAGAAACTCGCGCTGAAGACCTGGCAAAATAGTTTCTTTGAGTTTTTACTTTGTCAGCATCATCAAAATAGTTCAGCCGTATACATCATACTGTCTGAACTATTTTTCTTCGCTTCCTCGTAAAATTCTCAAAGAAACTATTTTGTACTTAATCTGGATTTTCTCTTACTTCCTTGTAATACTGGCATAAATTTGTTTTGTATAATAATTAATTTTTATGTCTGGAGCCGATATTAATAAAATCAGAGTAGAAGGTGAAAAGTTAATTCTTTTGGAAGATGCTTTGGGCTGGGATAAGGCCAGACAAATGGCTGTTGATCATAAGGCCAAGGCTTTTAATTCCTTGTTTAACCTTCTTTCCAAGCCTAATCCTGACGATATAGAAGTGATTTATGAAGAGCGTCGTTTTGAGGCTTTTTGGCACATTGTGGGAACATCTTCATTTGAATATAAACGTCGTAATCGTTATCAGGTTCCCGTTTCTCAAGAAGTGATCGACCTGGAGGCTTTGGGACAGGATTTTAAGATTGGTACAAATCGGACTTTTACTTTGGAAAGTATTGAACATTGTAAAGAAAATTACCGTGAAGAGCTGATGATTGACGCTAACACTGATAAAGCCGGTGATTTCTCCAAATACTTAAAGTCTCCTCATCGTTTGATCAGGTCTACTGATGAATTAAATAAAGATGGCACGCCGATTGTTTATCTGGAAACCCGAGCCACTACTCTAGTGCGCGAAGTATTGGCCAAACTTGTTAAGCCAATTAAGGCTGACGAGATTATGCAGGAAGATATTTTTATCAGTGAATTAAGCCTCTATTTCTACCCAGTATATACTTTTGAATTACATTGGAAGACTAAGGACAAAAAGTCCACAATTGCTTTTGATGGCGTGACTACTGAGGTGAATCTCAAGGCTGCGAAAATTACTGATACTCTTCGTGAAAGCTTCACTAATGATGATCTCTTTGAATTCTCCAAAGAAATTGCTCAAAATATTATTCCTGGCGGAGGACTGGCGATGATGCTAGGGAAAAAAGCCTTTGAGATGTCTAAAAAGAAGTAATTTTGTTGAAATTGAATTTTTATTCGTCGCTATGGACAAATTAAAGGCGGATTTGATGGATTTGTTTGAGGAATTTACTCTTGGCACTCCAGCAGTCACTGTGCTAAAATCCAGCCCGAATTTATAATATAACTTTTTCACTATGAATGACGTAGTTAAAAAGATAAAACCCCTTGAAGATCGGGTTTTGCTAAAAGGTGTAAGTGAAGTGAACACCACAGCATCTGGAATTATTATTCCCATTACAGCTTCTAAAGAAAGACCTCAAAAAGCTGAGGTTTTGGCTGTAGGGCCAGGTGTTATGAAAAAAGATGGATCAAGACTGCCTATGGATGTGAAAATAGGTGATATTGTCCTGGTTTCTAAATACGCAGCTGATGAAGTTAAAATTGAGGGGGAAGATTATTATATTATTCGTCAGACTAGTATTTTGGCTGTTATTTCCTAATTTTAGCGCGCTGCGCAGTAACTATTAACTAATAATTATTAAAACTATGGCAAAAGATATTCAATTTGGAGATGAGGCCAGAAAGCGTATGGTAGCTGGTATTACTAAGCTGGCCAATACAGTTAAACTGACCGTAGGTCCTAAAGGCCGTAATGTGATTTTGGAAAAGAAATATGGTGCTCC
>CAUJDC010000026.1 GCA_963169815.1 Patescibacteria group bacterium
AAAAGTCGCGCTTCATATGTAGATGAAATCACTCAGTTGTAGCATAATCTGCAATTACAAAAATCGCGTCAGCACGCTTGAAAAAACAACTCAGACATGGCCTGGTAGCAGCTCACTAAAACCTCCATCACATAGCTTAAAAATCCCGCTCCAAGTGTGTGACCCAACGACCTCTACAAAATGTTGCATCACGCCGGCCGCACCCCCGCATCACAGCATCACGCCGGCCGCACCTAAAAACCGTTCAAAATGTCGCATCACAGTATGGGAAAGTAACGGCGCCAAAAAATCTCACCAATAGTTTAAACAATATGCGAAGGAGCTAAAGGTAAAAAAGTCTTAGTATTTAAAATTTAGACTCTCATTCAACTTCTCTAATTTAGCTAAGCGTTTAAACTTGCTAATAAACAAAAATGTTGTGAAACGCAAGATGCAAAGTGCCAACAAAATCGACCACCCAGCGCTTACATCCATCTTCCAAGCTGTATCTTCGCGACACTATCATTAAGCCTGTCCCCTCCCCTCCAATCCACCACTCCTCTCTGGGTAAAAGAGGCTTTTTGTGATATAATACTATGAATAATTTTATAAATTAGCGCGCCCACACCCGCGCGTCAACCAGCGCTCACATACAAAACAAAAATGACCGCAACCTTCCTCTTTACAACTGATGAATTGCAAAAATTAATCGCCCGTTCCAAGGCGATGGCTACTTTTTCTGAAACTGAAAAGTCCAGAGTCATTGCTAACACTGCAGCGCCAGATTCTCCAAAGGCGCAGCAGCTTTATCAAATTCTCACCCAGGAAAGAGATACCTATCGACAAATCGAAAGGGATTACCTGACCAAGACCAATGCCATTCTTCAGGACTTCCACAACGAAATTACTCATCTCAAATCTCAGAAACTTCGTGATCAGCAACAGGCAACAGAAGCAGAGGCCATCAAGGCTGAAGCACAGGCAGCCGAATCATTACTCAAAAATCTCAACTCCTAAATTCATGGCTCCAGAAATACAAAAACAACCAGAGCAGCTAACACGAAATCCCGAGCAAAAACCGCTCGACATACGTACTGACACAGCCAGCAAACTCAAACAAATCGACGCCGATCACGCCAAAGCAGTTGAAGCACTCCCCGACTCTGCAACCACTCTCGATGCCATCGCGAAAAAAGCCAAAAAATCTCTCGAAAAAGTCCAAGCCGAAGCCTATGACCGCAACGCTGCCGCCCTCGATCAAAATAAACAAAAACTCTTAAAACTCGCCGCCTAGCGTCCGCTACAAGCGCCGCCTAAAATCTCGCTCATGGAAAACAAAACTCAACAATCAGCAGAAAAAAACGTCACATCCACTGACCTAAATCAGCTTGATGCGGCAATTATCAAAATTGAAGAAAAGTCCAAGGATCCAGAAACCATTATGGATTTGACCAAAGCTGCCATCACTATCGATCAATCAGCGCCTATCCGTTATTTCCGCAAATTCTGGGATCGTCTTCCAAAGCTCGCTCAATTCGCTTTGATGCACACAACCAAAGGGCCTTTCATCATGAGCAGCAACGGCCCAATTCAAGTCATGATGAAGCTCGGATTACTCAATTACAAAGGTCATCTTGATGAAAAAGGACAAATCATGGACGAAAAAATTCAAGCCATGGGTGGTTCAAACAAACTACTCAAAAAATACGGTGTCAAAATCGGCAAATACTTTGTTCCAGAACTCCGTGTTGTTGAACCAATGGTTGAACAGATTTCCAAATACGAAGATCGTCTCGATAAAGTTTCTCAAAATATTCTTCCTACTCTCCGTGAAAAAGTTCGCGCCCACCGCAACACAACTGAAGGGCCAGCTATCAATATTAATCTTCAACAAGGCGATACTAGAGCCAAAGTCGCAGACACTATCGACCTTTACCCACAAACAGCCTAATCAACAATGAGTAACAATCAACTCACCAATCAATTAAGACATACAGCAGCCTACAAACTGCTTATCCCAACTTATAAGTCCATACTTGAACAATTGGCTGATAATGAATTGGATTTAAGCAAAGTCGATTCAATTACTTACAAAAAAGCTCTCACTAATTTACTCAAGCGTGAAAACGAAGCAGACCTACAAAGTATTTTCTTTACCGAAAAACTTTTAGAAAATTTTGTTGAAACACATTTCACCCTCCCAGATTCAGCTGAATTGCGTTCTGAATTTCAGCAAAAAGCCAAGCATCTGATCGAAACTTGCCTCATTCTCACTCGTCGACAACGTGAAACTTTAATCGCTCAACTCGATCAGGTTAATCTAGAAGGTCTTCATAAAATTATCGAAGTCTATCGCGAGGCTCACCACAAACAAAATCAATACCTGCAAATTTTTGCCGAAAAAGACCCCAATGCCAGCATTAAGTTCGAAGTTTTAGTTAATAAATCAAACCATAATCAGGCGTAGACCACGCCAAAACCATGGCCGAAACAAAGCAACAACCAGAAAAACCGCAATCCACTGATCACAAAGATCAGGGCACACCAGATGTCAAAAAACCTGAAGTTGAGGATAAAAAACTCGATGCTTTGAGCAATGCAAAAACTCAGGCAAAAACTGATATTAGCCAATCAGGGGTAAAACTTCTTACTAACAATGACAAGGTAAGTAAATATCTTGATGACTATTTCGACAGTTCTATCGCCCGTTTTGATAAAGACAAAGACGGCAAAGTTGATGACAAAGAAGTGCAGGCCTATCAAAAAGCCATGATCGAGAAAACCAATAAAATTATTGGTGATTTCCGTGATGCAGAAAAGAAAAAAGCCAAAGTAGAAACAGCCGCGGCTGCTGTCAGTACTTTAAATGAAGCTGAACTCAAAGCAGGGCTCGACTCAGTCAAAGCTCTCAATGCCAGTGCCGATTTCCAAACAAGCATGGCAGAGTTTCAGCAAATGGAAAATCAAAATGACGCTTTTCAGCAAACTGTCAGCACTCAAATTGAATCCATCAGCAAATTCCATGGCGAAGTTAAAGCTTTCCAGGAGGCTGAACAGGGTTTTAGCACTTTTGTGCACGCCTTCCACGAATTAATGCCAGGTGACAAAACCAATGATGACAGGCTTGCTGATATGAAGAACAAGTTGGAAAGCACCAAGGCTACAGCCAAAAAAGCACTCAACAATCTCAAAGCTAAAAAGACTATCCTCGATGCCAACGGCAAGGCCATTCAGGCCGCCACAGAAGCCGAGCGTATTCGCCTGATCAAAGAGCGTGATGACAAATTAGCCGCATTAGCTGCCGAAAAACAAAAGGAAGCAGAAGAGATCGCAGAACGTAAAGAGCAGCACGATAAACTAAGCAAACAGAAAGCAGAACTGGAAACACGCCGTAAAGATTTGGGTGAACGTCAGAAACAAAACGCCGAAATTGTCCAGAAATACACTGCCCAAAATCAGCAGGAAAAATTAAAAACCCGCCGCGAAGAATATTCCAAATCAGGCGAAGATGCTGGTAAAGAAGTGGAAGCACTTACCCTCATGTCGACTGACCCAAATTTAACTCCTGAAGCAAAAGACGAGCTCAAAAAAGCCATTGAAAAGGTCAAAGAACGTCAGCTTCGTACAATCGGTGCTGTTGCTCTCATCGATAAACGTTTCGAAAATGCAGAGCAAGTTAATGACGGTTTAGCTCAGCAAAAAGCATCTATCGAACAAGAAGTAAAGGAAGTAGACGGACATTTAAATGGCCAGGTTAAACCTAGTATCGAATCACTGGACTCTACCATCGCCAAGCTGGAATCACTGCAAATTCAGTATTCTGATAATGCTAAAGAAATTACTGATTACTATAATAAGGAAGTTGATAAAAAAGACAAACTCAGTGAAGCGGTCTCAGATTACATGTTAAGTTCATCCATTGGTCGCAATAAATCTATCGACGCACTTAAAAGCTCAGTTGATTCACTGGCTAATATCAAACTCGAATCCAGCGGAGCAATCCTGAGTATCTTGAAACTCCCTCAAGGTTTACTTCATGGCATTGGCAAGGGTTTTACAGACTTCTCTCACTGGATAGATAAAAATACTACTGAAGCTCTGGACAAAGAAAATGGTTTAAAAAATGGTTTCGCCAGAGCTGGTGTTCAGGTACTTAGTTTCTTCTCAGGAATAGTTAGTGGTGCTTCAGAATGTGTGGGTGGCATCTACAATATGGTTGCTCATCCACTTGATACACTTGGCGGTCTAGGTCACTTGATTGGTATCGATGTTGCCAATCGTAAATTCTTCGATGGCGATACTTTCACCAATGCCTGGAAAAATATGGGTAAAGCTATCATCGGTTATGATGATTGGGAAAAAGGAAATTATGGTCAGGCCATTGGTAAAATAGTTTTCAATGTGGGCAGTATGTTTATCGGTGCTGGTGAAGCGGGCGCACTTGCCAAAGCTGGGAAGGCTGGCTCTATCGCTATAACCGCAGCCCGTGAAGCTGCTCTCTTTGCTGGTAAAGAAGTTGGTATTTTCACTGGTCGTGGTGCCCAGCTCATGGCAGTGGCCAAGAGTGTTGGTTCATCAGCAGCCAACGTTGTTAAGCCAGGTTTCGCCACTAAAGCTTTCCAGTCTACTGCTGGTAAAGTTGGTTTCGCCAGCAAAGCGTTTGCAGTCACCAAGAGTTTAGCCGGATCAGCTGTTGGCGGAGTAAAAACCGTAGCCAATGCTCTTCGCCCGAAGAATGTTTGGAATGCTGTTAAGTCTGGTGCCAAAATTACAGCTAAAGGTTATGGAGTTTTACTCGCTTCACCTTTCCTCGTTGCTAAATATGGTTTGAAAGGCTTAGGTAAAGGCCTCGCTGCCATTCCGGAAGTTTCCAAAATGGGTCTTACTAAATTCCGAGCTTCCGGCCGTGCTGCTGAAGCTGCAGTAGTTCTCGGCGCTGAAGCCACCAATTTCTCCAAAGCCAAAATCAAAATTGCCGAAATTATCGAACATGATCCGAAGCTTGCCGAGATGGCCAATGCTGGTGAAGAAGGTCGCGTTTTAGCTGAAGGTAAAGCTGCTATTAAACTCCTCGATACTGAGCCAGAATTAGCCACGAGTTATGTCAAAGTTAAAGAAGCTCAAGTCGAACTCACTAAATATACAGAATCAGCAGTGGCTGAATATCACGCTGGAACAGGTGAAGCCCTGAAAGATCCAGCCAGCAAATATGCTTTTGAAGAACTTGGCCGTCTCGACAAAGAAGTTGATGCGCATGCCCATAGTCTTTCTGAAGCCTATGCTAAACTGGATCCAGCTGTAGCCAAGGAATTATCTTCAGATATCCCTCGTCCTGTACTTATTGATGACACTGCCAAAATCCAGGCAGTTGAAGAATATTTAAAACCACTGCAATCCAAGTATTCTCCAGGACAAATCGAATATCTCCGTGAAAGACTGGTATCAGATCCAGAATTAGCCAAGCTCGCTCTGGAAGGTAAACCTGTTGTACCACCAAAAATTACCCATCCTGGTCAAATTGCAGATATTGATAATTTTGTGCGGAGAACCGCTAGTCAACATGGCATGATTCCTGAGCAGGCTCAACATTTACGAAATACTCTATTAGCCTCTGATGAGTTGTTTGCCACGTCGCGTGGCAATCCTTTCGCCCGTAAAATGTCCGAGATAGCAGATGAATTTATTATTGGTCCACGTAGAAGCGAAATGTTAGGCATAAAACCAATTAAATCAGACTTCACTGCCCGTCTCGATGCAGCGATTGAACCATTCCTGGCTGGTAAACAAAAGCTTCCTACCAAAACCGAAGTTGCCGAATTCGTCGAAGCCCAAACCGAGCTCAAAAAAGCTCAGCAAAAGCTCGATGATTTCACTGCGAAACCTGAAACCATGGATCGCGTTAACAAATATGCAAAAGCCAAAGCTGACATCACATCGCTTGAAGCATTGCACGACGCACAGAAAAAACTTATGGAGACTTATTCCGGTAAACCAACTCCAGAGTTGACCGCCCTGGAAAGAGAAGTTGCTGAATCAGTAGCCTTGGAAAAAGAAGCTAAAGGCGAGGTTGTCACTTACGAATCTGGCCGCGACACCACTGTATTTTACGAAAAACCTGTTGAAGATTTAGTAGCTGCTGCCAAGTCTGGCGACGCGAAAGCTCTTGAAGCAGCTCGTGGAGAATTTGGAGTTCTCACTGGCAAAAGCGAAATGAAATTGCATATCGATGCCATTGAAACAGCGGCCACTGAATCGATCATCTTTACTACATTACGCAAAGTCGATCTGACTGCACTCGAAACTGCTGTCGTCAGCGATCAGATTATCGCCAAGCTCAAAAAAGATTTTGTAGAGGCACTATCCAAAGGTGACCAAGCCGCCATCGCCAAACTCAAAGCCGACGCTTTAGCGGCCAATGGTCCATATCACACTCCATCACTTAGGAGCACTGCCATTGTTAGAGGTCTGGAAGCCCTTGAATTTGAATACCGCGTCAATCCAAAACATCTACCTGATGCTTACAGACATAGCGTCAATAATATACGCAAATTTTACGAAGAATATAATCAAGCCATCTTTGCTGGAGATGAAACAGCGCTAAGCAAGCTTCGCGCTGAACATCCCGAATGGTCTACTGCTATGAGCCAAATGGAAGCACGTGGCAAATTCCTCCATCAACATTTTGAAATTCAACAAAAAATTGCTGCCGAAGCCATGGGCATGAAGCTCGACAGCGGCCTGGTCAAAGGCCTCACCGAAGTTGAAGCAGCCGATTTACTTTACAATGAATCCCGCGGCCTCCGACGCTCAGCCAAAGTCAAAGAAGGTGGCGAAATCTTCACTACCAGCCATGACGCTTTGGTTCGCGAAGTCACAATTGGCAGCGACCAATATCGCGTAGTCATCACTCACAATGGTGAAGCTCGTCTGGTTAACAAGGCCGGCGAATTTGTCAAAACTTCTACGGAACTCGCTCTTGAAGGTAAATCAGCCACTGCACCAAAAGCTGCGCCAACCGGAGCTCCCGCAGCCGCACCAACCCCTACCGCAACCCATTCAGGAAGCCCCTCTTCCAAACCTTTACCAAAAGATTCTGCTGTTCGCCGTGCTGAACTTGATGCCGAAATTTCTTCAGCCAAAGGCAAACTCAAAATCGAAGAAACAGCTCTGGCTGGCGCCCGCAAACAGTTCGAAGCTACCGAAGCTTCTCTCGCCCGTGCCAAAGCTGGTGGTAAAGAAAATCAAATCAAGGCCATGGAAGTCAAATATAATTCTGCCAAAGCCAATCTTGAAAAACTCGAAGCAGAAGTTGTCGCAGGCTCCAAAGAGCTTAGTAGCAAACAACTCGAATATACCAAACTCACTGCTAAGCGTGCTGCTGAAGTTGCTTATGAAAAAATCACTTCACCAATTCGTTCTCAATGGCTCAAAGATAAACTCGATAAATTGGCTCAACTCCCAGGTATTCCAGGAAAAGCTTTCGCTACACTCAAGACCTCACTCACAGAGCTTTCCAATTATGCTCATCTCAAGAATTTCAAAAAAGTTACTGAAAATCTCAAACTAATTGCTATCAGTCTCGGTGAAATTTTAAAGACTATTAAAACTGGTTCCGAAGCTAATGCTTTCGCTCCTCTCAAAGAATTAATGCAGGATCAGGGAGTCATACTCCGTACACTTGGCATCAGCATGGTTGATCAAAAACTCTTTGCCAGAATGTCTGCTGCAGAGCAGCAAAAAGCCCTTCATGCAGCAATTGATCAATTGGCGGCCAGCCCTGGTTCAGGCGGTGGAGCAGGCTTTGGAGAGAAAGATCTCTACAATAAACCTGAAAAAGAATATATCGATGAGTATCAGGAAAAACTTCGCGCTACCATCAATGCAATGTTGCAAAAAGATGGAGTTACCATAGCCGATCTGGAAAAATCAGTTGCTGAAAAATTCGGCGATGTTAGTGGTATCAATAAAACTTATGAAGTTACTATTGATGGTCTCACTGTTAAAGTTACCCCAGATGGTAAGCGCATTATCACTGGTGGCGAAAAATGGGTTAAGGACCTGCCTAAGAAGAAACTTATCGGTCAGGCTTTCGAAGAAATTTCCAAAACTTTTGATAGTTTGAGTGGACATGCTTTGACCAAGTTGAATGGTGGAAAAAATTTCGCCAGCAAAAAAGAATATGAAACTTTCATCACAGAAAAACTCCGTCAAAAAGTTTTGGAAAAATTAGGCGAACAGGATTTAATTGGTGGCCTCAAAGTTTATTATCATGACATAGATGATTCTGAAAAAGTTTTCTACAGAGCAATTATCGATAAAAAAGGTGTTGTCTCAGTAAAAGTTTATCCAGAATGGATTGAGCGAAATTACACCTACGCCCAGGAGCACAAAGCTGGCGCAGGAAAAGCTAAACCAAAACCAGCAGAACCTGATGATGGCGCAGATATCAATCCTGGCCAACCAATTTCTCCAGCTGGTCCTTACAGTAAACCATAAAAATAAACATGGAAAACACTAACTCACAATCAACTTTTTCCATCCAGGCACTCCGCGCTTTAATGTCTGACTCCCAGGCTTACGATGATCTGACTGATAATCAAAAGCAGACCATTGAACAGCATATCGCCAAAAACAATAAACCAGTACTCCTCTATCTCTTTCAGCAATTCCGCGAAGAAGCCGAATCTCTTCAGGCAAGTCGCGAAGACCTCTCCCGCAAAGTACTAAAGCAAGATCCGATCGATCCGCAGATTTTCAAGAATTTATAAACTATGTTATAATATAAAGATTTTAGCTAAAAATCACCATGTCAGATCAGTTACAGGCCTACATCGAAGGAGAAAAACAGCAAGTCCTCCAGGACAAAATCAAAGAAAAATACGAGAAAAAAGTCGCAGCTCTTAGCGATTCTATTAAAGAAATGGAAAAGGCCGGCACAAGCAAAGATGCAATTCAAACCGCTCTCAAAGAACAAAAACTCGCAATCATCGCTCAAGCTGTTAATGAGGCTCTTTACGATTTGAAAGTAACTCATAAGGTAGGTCAGCCTATTCAAACTTATACATACAATCAACTCAACAATCATTCTGACCAGAATATTCGCAAAGCCTTCCAAAAAATCATTGTCGACCTCGAAGCCAAAGCAGCTGTGGACATTACCCAGGCCGTCAATACCTATTTCGCCCAAAAAACTGCTGTTTTTGATAAAACCAAGGGCGCTGTAGCAGCCGCACTCAGCATGGAAAAGCCAGATTTTGATGGCACAAACGCAGAAACCGCTCGCCTCAGTGACATGTTACAAAAACGTCAGGGGATTTTGGAGAAAGGCAAATCAGAACGGGCTGAAATTATTGGAGACCGTTCCGAATCATACAAAATCCGCACTAGCATGGCTGATAAAATGACTTCACCTACTGGCGGCAAAATTGACGATTACGACGATGGGCATCTTTTTGATGGAGATCAAATCTGGTGGGGTGACAAAAAAGATTATACTGATGCCAATAATCCCACTCGCTGGAGACTCAATGGGATTTTATATGCTGCTGATATCTTCAATGGTGGGGGAACTGCTGGTCAGGAAGGTATGAATCAGGCTATTGAAGAACCTTACAAACTTTATTACTCTTCATTTGGCGACAGCAGCTTGACTTCCGCAGATTTGGAAGATGGTATGGCGATGAAAGCTTATTTTGATGACGCGCTCAAATATCTACCGGGTATGAAAAGCCATCGTATTATTGGTACAATTGCAGGTTTACTTCGCTTGACGGACCAAACCCTTACAGCACCACTAATGCACCAGAAATACGAAGCTTATCTCCGTGACAAATTCTCCCAACTCAAAAATCCTGAATATGCTTCCAACGAAGAAGCACAACTACAACTTCTCTTTGGTATACAGTCTCCTGCTGAACTCTTCCATTTCAACAAAAACTGGAAAACAGAATTTGGCAAAATTGATCACATGACAGATCCGACTGCTGAAGGTGCTCAAATCGACGACTATCCAGGTACAGGATCCGACAATAAAGAAAACAAAACTCGCAAACAGCTCAATGGATACCTCTACGCCACCAAACTTTTTGGCGGTGAAGTAGATTTAGAATACAAACGTGCAGTTGCGATGTTCCATGATCAATTTGATGGTAATTCTTTCAATCAAGAGCATATCGAACGCCAGAAAGTTCCAGATGGCAAAGATGGTTTCGGACTTGGCAACTTTTTACCGCAAACAGAACAATACACCAGACATGAACAGGTCAAAGGCGTTATCGCCGGCTTGCTCAAACATACAAATGATTTGCCTGCTAATTCTCATGGAAAAATGTATCGTACATATCTTGAGACATTTTTCCAGGCACTGCAACCTACAGATACAGAAGATTATCAAATGATGCTACTTTCAAGCATCAAACCAGTTAATGAAGCTTTTGCAGAACTACATGAAACTATGAGAAATAATGTGCACAGATTGATGATCGAAGCAACTAAACAACATACTCTCTTGAGATTTTCTGATACAATCACTACACCATTTTCTCCTCAATCAGAAACGCTCGACCCGGACGATTACACCAGGTTATCCCGCGCTGCCAAGGCTGAAATTGATCAATTCATCAAATTCCGTGCTGACTTTACTCTCAAGAACCTTCAGGACAATTACATTGCCTTCTCCAGAAAGAACACTAAAGCCAAAGAGCCTTTATACAAACAGGGGGAACTTGATGCCCTCAATACTTCCATCAAATCTGTTGCCACAGATCTATTCACTGCCAAAGGTGTAACAGGAAAAGGAGAATTAGCTGATGGAGTAAACGGTAAATATTTGGAAACACTTTTCGCGGCAGAAAAGGCCGCCTCCGGTCTAAACGATCAAATCTCCGCCAAAAATAAAGCTATTGATGAAATTGCTTCAGGCAAACGTCCTAAGCAAGATCTGCCATCAGTTACTGCTAAAGGCTCAGGAGGTGCAGGCGAGTCAGTAGAAACAGCTGGCGAAGATGCTGATCCAATCAAAGATGATTGGAAAGACGCTGAACGCATCAAGCCAGTGCTGGGCGATTATGAAGGTAGGATGGTTATTGACAGTAGTTCCAAAACTGACAAAGTCATAGCCCGTAATTATCTGGGCGACATAGTAACCACTATTCCTAACGGCACCGAAGTAATCCGCACCAAAAAAAATGCTGAAGTTCTCGCTCGTCGTGTTCAATCACTGACTTTCGTTCTGGTGACGTATAAGGGTAAAAACGTTTATATCCCTGAGCAACAAATGTACAAGAGTGACGACTATTACACTAATTAAGCTTTCTTACCAAATCTCTTGCGCAATTTCATCAAGGCAAACCAAACCGGTTTGTAAACAATTTCCTGTCCCGGAAAATAATCTATTCTTTCGCCGCCGAATTTTAATTTGAACTCTGTCACACCGGCCCAGGCATGTTTATGATTGCCCTCGGGAGCCACGCCCAGTAAGTCATACCATTTTATTTTTCTATTTCTAGCTTCCATCATCGCTGCCCATTGCAGCAAATAAGGCGCCATCAAATTTCTATGCTGGCTGCCTGATGCTCCAAAATAGTAAATTGCTTTATCCTTAAAGAAAGTAACGATAATCGCCGCAATTGAGTCTCCGCCAAAATCCGCCAGATACAAACGGCAAGTATTTTTCAAAATCAACAGCATATTCATATAATATCTCTCATCATGCCCAGCAAAACCATCCCTGGTCGTAGTTTCAGCCAAAAGTCTGGAAAAAGTTCTAATTTCTTTCCCCAATAACTGAAAATCACCTTCCACATCGACAGAACGCACCGTTACCCCCTTTTTTTCAGCTAATTTAATATTATAGCGACCTTTTGGCTTCATTTGAGCCAAAATATCCTCAACCGGTTTATCCAAATCCACCATTAAGGTGTTTTCTGGTTGATAATGCGCATGAGCACCTCTAAAACCCAATTTTTTCCAATGCCACCCAACGGTCAAACATGGCTCAACTCTTAGGTAGACAGCTTGCTCTTTTCTGGCAAAACTCTTTAAAAATTTGAGAATTGCCCTCATTTGCCCTTCCCCCGCTTCACCGAAATAATTTACCAATGGACCTTGTGGTGCATACAGCCAACACCTTCCCAGCGGCAGCGCTCTGCGCAAAAGCAGTGTTCCTCCTACAATTTTTCCTTCATCTCTGACTACCACTACCCAAAACTTCCATCCATCGCCTTTAGAGGCTTGAAAGCGGCCCCAGCCAACGGTTTGATGGATATTTCCTTGTTCATGATTTTCGACAAATCTATCCCACTCAGACCACTCATTGTCAGCCAAAATACCTGTCTCAAAAGCGCTCTCCAGAGCCGTTTTTGACATTCCCAAGTCACCTAAATGTACTTTTTTAAGTTCCATTTCACTTGATATTAACCTTCAAAATGCAGTATATATAAGTTGATATGTACGGCAATAGTTGATTTAAGAGCAACTTTCTGCTATCATATAAGGAAATAACAAAAATCTTTAAACAAAGACCAAATATGAAAAGTCTCCTCAAAAAAGTGAGCACAGGCTTAACCACAGCAGCTGGTACAGCTCTCTATGGCTACACTGTTTTCGCTCAAGGTACTGGTTTCTTGTCCCCAACAGACAGCCCTGGCCGTATTGCTAACGCTACTGGCGGTGAATCAAGTGCTAGAAACCTCATTCTTACAATCGTAAACTTCTTCCTCGGCTTCCTCGGTTTGATCGCCGTTCTTATGGTTATCTACGGAGGTGTACTCATCGTTACTTCATCTGGTGATCCAGGTAAAGCAGATAAAGGTAAGAAAATCCTTACTTACGCTGCAATGGGTATCATTATCATTCTTCTCTCATTCGCTATCGTATCTACCATCCTCGGTGCTGGTTCAGGTCAAGATGCCTAATTTACATCCCTAGAAGCCTCAAAAGCCCTCCGCCTAAACAGCGAAGGGCTTTTTTGCAAGGAAATCAGCCGATGGTGCATTTTAATAAATAGGCACACAATAGATTGACAAAATGTCTATGTCACTGCATAATCCATACCTAAATTACAGTTAAATGGAAAAAGAGAAGGCCTCAGTCAAATATAGGGTCGGCGTTGTTGCAGAAACTCCTCATGGAGTGTTGCTGACACAAGAAATTCAAGATACTGCCCGTGAAGCGGTAATACGGGCTATTGAAGAAAAAAGAATGGCCGCTTTGACCAATTCCAATAAAGCATTAGCTAATCGCTACAAAGTCGGTCAGTCAATTGTCGAGGGAGGGCGCTTCTCTTTACCAGGTGGCGGTCCGAATATTATAGATTTTGAAGTAGCAGGAGAAACAAAATTAGTTGATGAAATTGGTATTCAAATCATTAAAAAGCCAGATGGAGAAAGTTCTTTGCTATTCCCTGACATGGATCGATTGCCAACAGAAGTTGTAGGCCGCATCATGCAAATCATGAAAAAGACTGCTGTCAGAGAAGTACAAGAAGAACTTGGAATCACTCCTCCAGAAAGTAGTTTAAAAGGAATCTTACAAATTAATGGCAACACTAGACGCCATCTCATCTATATAGTTGCGCTTGATGGTGAAGTAAATATCACTGACCCATATATTTCCGGTATCGGATTTATTGATAGAAAACACGTTATCCCCTTATCAAAATTTTTTTTCCAGGGACATATTCATACACTCTATTCACAATACATCTGCGACCCGAACCGTGAAATAGTGGCCAAAGGTTATGCTTCCAGATTGACCGTGCCAATTGATCTGATTGAAGGCTGGTTCACCGACGAGATCGCCGCTTACCATTATCTTAGCGGTAAAGGTCGCAAAAGAACTGTCTTTCCAAGATTATTAGAATCTAGCCCCACTTTCAGAATTCTCGGCAAAGATGGCAAAATCCAGGATTTAAGGTCAGATTCAGGTAATTTCACGGTTTCCAAAGCAGCAAGACTCATTCCTCGCAGCAATTTAGAAATAGTTCCTCCATCCGATCGCGGCCCCAACTCCCCCGTCAAAGTACGCCGCTCGCCCAGCAACCCAACCATGCCAAAAGTAAACCCTGACAAGAAGCAGGCGTAGCTTACACTTCAATCCAATCCAATCCGCCAATCTTATACAGGTGCCATTCAATGCTGAGTAAGTGCCATCACGTCACTATTTAGTTTTATAGCTGGGGCCTTATATTGCCTAAATCTAGGTATTTTTTTTAAGTTCTCTGGAGTATAAATCGAGCTGCTTAACTGTCTAATCTTGCCATCCCAAACAAAATCTTCATTATTACAAGTTAAATAAAATGGCCCAGCATTAGGATCATTGGAGTTTATTGGGCTATCAAAAGCATTCGCACATCCAAAATAATCATAGCTATTGCCATAAGGTAAGTCTGTAGCATATTCAATCCCAGAGAAGACCTGGGTTTTAAGCCATTTATACTTTTGGTCAATTACTGAGTTTTGTTTTGCTGCTGCTCGAAATGCCTCTCCTGCGAAGACATATGCAGTGAAATCCTGTGCGAAATCCTCAGGTGGCGGACCATACCCGTCAATGCAGTTATGGCTATTGGCTCCATCATAGCCATATCTAGTTAAGAAATCTTTTATAGTAACTTTCCTCTTGTAGCAGAAAGAAAATTCCTGATGTTGGTCTAAGTCAAAAGAAATACCATAGTAACCTTTCGTATCAATCAATCCTTCATTTAAATCTAATAAATATGGATGTACAGATCCATCCAAATAATGGGCGAATTCATGGAGGATAACAGACATTTGAGCTAAAGACTCATGCTGATAAAAAGAAGTAAGATCTTCGTTATGTGATATGCCAAATATGTTTGCATTAAAAATATAAATTCCTTTAAATGTCGTAAGAAATTCATTGTACATAAGAGTACTTCCATCAAGTTTTTCCAATGTTCCAACGCACTGTCCAATTAATATGCAGGCTGCATAGCTCTTTCCATTCAAATGACTAATAAGATTTTGCGGCAATACTTCGATCGCATAGGAAAATATCCAGGCCACATAATCAGCAGGGATATATTTTGCAAGCACAGGGTCAATATTTTGGAAAACTGGTGTATATGTGTCTAAACTGCCAGCCAATTCCTGTTCTCTTTTTAACACCTGTTCATCCAATTTAAATAGAGTCGCAGCGTCAACCACAGATGACAAAGGAAGACCATTTTTTTGTTGAAAACTTTCAAAAATTTTAATCATAAAAGCAGGCACGCGTACATTGTTCTTTGTAGGCGATAGCGACACAGTATACTGGTATCCGATCATGGTCATCCCAATATAAATCTTGAAGGGGAGGCTATTATAGTAAACATCAGGATCACTAGAGTAGTTTGACACATCACTCAAATCTAAACTGCCACCTGCACTTATTTCTTGGGCTTGTTTATTATCTTTAAAAAGTTTGGAACGCAATGCCAGTTTTATTGGCTTATTTGGTATTACTTGTCCTGAAAGAGTAGGTTTGAGCGAATCATTAATTTGTTTTGCTGACGGGCTTGGAGAGGCAGTGTTAGTTGGCTCAGCAGGCTGCAAATCGTTAATGTTTACTACAGAAAGATTTGGCAGGACAATTTGAGATGTCTCAGTAGGCTGCAAATCATTAATTTGCACTGTTGAAGGGCTTGGAATGGTAAGTTCAGTCAGTTTCTGCCGAGTCACACTTACCTCGTTATTAACTATATCTGAGGGCTGATTAATTGTTTGGCTTGGAGTTTCTTTTATGATTAGATTCAAGCTGCGTATACTTCCGAGCAGAAAATTTGAGTTAATGGTCAAGCTGCTAATCAGAACTACAGTCAGAAGAGCTAGCATTAAAAGTGGCAAAGTTTTTTTCATATTGATAAGAAATTATATCAATATATTATAGCACAAAATTGTCAATATAGCAAAGCGCCAAGACAGCGACCCCAAAAGGCCAAAAATAACTCCTGAAAAGAAGCCGGCTTAAATAATAGTTTTCACCTCTGCCGAATACTTACCATAAATCGTCTTAGATTCCAGTATATGCCCACGCATCTTGCTCAAAAGTTCATTTAGCCTAAATCCAGGCTTCAAATCAAATTCAGTATCTAAAGCGTAACAGGTGATCTCGTATTCGTGATCTTTGTCTGGTGGCCGAGGCCCGCCATAAAAACAGGTGGTAGCGTCGGGCATTTCTCCGCAAATTTGCTTGGATGCCAGACTGTTTTTGCCTTGAATTAATTGATTCATTTCACGGCTGGAATTTTCTTTTAAGCCATCAAGAGTTACCGGAATATTGGCTACAGTCCAGTGTATCCAGCTAAATCCACAAACTGGTATAGCGTCATAGTCTTGCATGATCAAAGCAATTGTTTTTGTTCTATTGGCAAATCTCCCCAAGCAATTGGTATTGAACGAATCGGAACATTATTTAGCTTATCAGTTTCTTCACAAAACTTTCCAAAACGAGCCTGGATGATTCCATCAATAATTCCTGTAGAAGATATTTGCATATGAATTTTTTTATCGGGCGATTCGCAGAATCGTACACGGGCACCAATGAAAAAAAATTTCAATGGTCGGGGAGCAGGGACTCGAACCCTGGACCTCATGGTCCCAAACCATGCGCGCTAGCCAACTGCGCTACACCCCGATTTATGATTTTTCTGCTGAATCAGCCTTTACAGAATTGCCGAAAGCGCCTGAATTTTAAGGTAAGCACTTGTTCAAGTCAAACTTTTTCCAAATTTCTCTAAATATTAGGCCAGAATTTAGCTTCGAGATAAACACAATCCAGATCATCCTGAATACCAAGTAAAAGGCGTTAATCAGGTTTTAGCTAGAGCCACCACCTTAATTGCTCGTATTCTCAAAGCAAGATCGAGCACCAGAAAAAATGTCTTGTTAGTTTCTCACAGTGGCACTCTACAAATCTTGGGAACCGCTTTCCGTCAAATAAACCCTGGCAAACACCGTAGTCTCGAACCATTACAAACAGCAGAATTACGTCCATTGCATCTCATTGCCTAAATTTTTTACATCTGCCAAAATCATGTAGATGTACATTTCTTCCAAACAAATTCTAGGCGCCAAACTTTATGACCACGATGGTCACTTTGTTGGCCGTATCCGTCGCGTTATTTTAAACCCTGACAATGGCCATATTTTGGCTTTTCTACTTTATACCAGTCGTCCAAATCTGATTTCTCCACAGGATATAGTTTCTTGGAAACAACATTACCTTTCACTTGGACAAAATTACGAATTACATCAACCAGAAGATCTGGTTCGTCTCCACAAACTCTATACCCATCACTGCACTGATTTACTCAAACGTCGTGTGCGCACAGAAAGTGGCGTTAAACTCGGTAAAATAGTTGAATACTCTCTCAATACCAAAAGCTTTTCGCTCGCCTCTATCACAGCTCAAAAAAGCCTATTTGGGCTTTTCCTAGGGCAAACTCTGCTGATTCACCACACAGCAATAGTCAATATCAAGCCGCGCGAAATAATTGTGAAGGACAGCTTTATTAAGATTCCCCTTTTCCAAAATACTCCTGGTAAATTTGCTTTGTCATCCGGGCAAACTTTTGATTCGGCATGATCTGAGCCTGAATCTCGAACATCTTTTTAAAGTCCTTGGCATTTTCGTGATCAAAGCCAAATACATGCAAAACCGCATGTACAAAGAGAAATTCCAATTCCGCTCGCCAGCTCACTTCATGCTCTTTGGCCTGTTTTCGCGCTGTAATTGGGTCGATTAATATTTGTCCTATCAATTTCTTTCCTGGGAATTTATCGCCATTCATAAATGAAAAAGACAGCACATCCGTAACTTTATCTTTACCCCGATATTTGGCATTCATTTCCTTAATCTTGGCTGATTTAATCATCTGCATTTCCATTTTTCCTTCAGGAATTTTTTTGATTAATTTTTCCTTTTTCAAACATTCCAAGGTCTTTTCCATCCAGTATTTGAAGCGCAAAGCTCCTGGTGCTTTCACGCCACTTAGATTTTTCCATTTTAATTCTAGGGGACATTTTTTCATTTTCATATATTTATTTGATCAAATTTTGAAGCAATTTCATAAGCTACAACGGCCGTGGCAGTCGCCACATTGAGCGAATTTGCCCTTCCTTTCATCGGGATATCTACAGCCAGATCTGACATTTCCAGAACTTCATCTGTCACTCCATCCACCTCATTCCCAACCACTAATGCTATTTCTTTAGCATAATCCGCTTTACGGTAATTAATAGACTCTCTAGTCAATTCCAAAGCCACAATTTGTTTTCCTTCTTCCTTCAATTTACGCACAGCTGCCACCACATCTTGCGCGTATTCAAACGGTACTGTTTCCACTGCTCCCAAAGCCACTTTTTCAATTTGTTTGTCCGGAGGCGCACCAGTTATCCCGCATAGGACAATCTTTTCTATGAGCAGCGCATCAGCCGTTCTAAACAAAGAACCCACATTGTAGAGACTGCGAATATTATCCAGTACCAGTATCAGCGGTAGGCGTTTAAATTGTTTTACCTGTGCTACTGTTGGCTTCGAATTGAGTACTTCCAGATGGGTTTTCTTGTGAATTTTGACCATAAGCTAACTTCGATTTCTCCATTAATACCATAAATTCATTTTTGGAAATACTGGCATCTGCATTCACTTTATCCTCTTGGCTAAACATTCCTTTTTTCCAGGCTGTGCCAATATAACGACCATACCACCAGTCAGTCATACCAACCAGCATCGATTTAGCCTGATTTTCCAATTGCTGATCATCAGCATTCAATTCAAATTTTTCTTTCCAATTAAGCGCCCCACTAGAACCCAAAATCAGCTTCAAGGCCTCTGCCTTGGTGATAGGTTGTTCTGGTCTAAATGGACTCTGATCTTCCTCAAAATATCCGCGCACCAAGTCCAGCTTACTGGCTATGTTGATAGCTTTGTAATATCTATATGCAGGGTAAACATCTGGATATAAAATCAGAGGCTTAGTCTGTAATTCGTCAAAATTTGTTCTAGCTGTAAAAGTAAATAAACATGAGTCCACATCACTATCACATTCTCTCAAAAACTTGGTATTGGCCTTTTCCAGATCAAAATATTTTACTGCCAAATCAACCGCTTCTCCTCTACTCAGATTATTCAACTCCAGCGCCAAACAAGGTGTCACGACAAGCGCAGACACGACGGCACTAACACTCAATATGATTAGATTTTCCAGTTTCATTCTTTTTTTGTTTGTTTTCAGCCAGGACATTATAAGTCCTACCATCCGCTTCTTCAAGCTAGAAATATTCAATTTTGTGGTCTATTCCATCTTTATCAGCTGTCAGGACATGTCCTGACATGCTATAGACAACTGTCCCTATCTGTCTTTTGTTATGTCGAAACATGTTGGTTGGTAATTGATAGACTCAGGTACGAGTACCACTTGGTAAAGCCAAGTGGGCGGGCCTTCTATAGCATGTCGACATGTCTATGTATGTCGTGGTTATTTTGACATGATCTGTCGATAGACGGCGTTGTAAATATAATATTCTTCCTATAATTCCTTTTTAAATAAAGCTTTTGATGTCTATAGTCGACTATGTATGGTTGGGTAGTATGTCTTGATCTGTCTATGGACTTTTGTCAAAAAGTCCATATAATAGCTTCAGGCCAACAAAAATAAAGAAAATTCCTTACAAATGAAACTTGTCGATAGAAAAGCCGCGGCAGATATGCTCAAAGTTTCGGTTCGCACCATCGACCGTTATCTTCGCAAAGGTGCGCTCACCAAAGAGGAGATTAATGGGCGTATTTTGATCAGAGTTAAGGATTTAAAGCCTTTAATCGAACAAAAGGCCGTCTTGGCCGGCGCACTAGGTACAGACTCTATAAACGAAGATATTCCAGCTTCTCCTATTCATGCTGAATATGAATCCCCAGAATCATCAGTGATTTCTTCTTCTGCAACTCAGGAAGATTTACAAATCTACAAAAAACTTTATGAAGAGCTGCAGGAAGAATTGAAACTCAAACAGGAAAGACTCGAAGGAGCAAATTATCGAGTTGGCCAATTGGAAGGTTTACTCAAAGAATCAGTGCCACTTCTTGAGTATCGAAAAGTTCTGGCCATCGAAAATCAAAAGAGGGAAGAATTAGAGGATTTATTAACAAAGTTTGAGCAGGAGACTGATCTCCTTAACCAAACCTTAGAATCCAGAAAAGGTGAGTTGGACCATATGCAAAAAAACTTGGAGTCAGAAAGGTTCAACAAAAAAGTCTTTATCATCATTCTGATTATTCTGTTTTTACTCCAACCACTTTGGTTGATTTTCCCTCCTCTTACCTAGCTGAATTAACTGGTTTCAAATTTAGCTTCTCTTTAACTTCGATATTGATTTGATATTCCGGATTGGCTTTAAGTATTCTTTCAATAATTCCTCCAGATTGATTAAGTGAATCACTCATAAATTTACCTTCACCCACAGCTTCAAAAACATAAGGAGCCTCCAGCACATCTCCAGCGATTAAAATTTGCCCATTAGGTATGGTATCAAACCCCAGACTTGTTTGAGCTAGTCTGATTCCATTCACACTAACTCCTTCAGCCCCAGCTGAATATAATTCATTAATCATATCCACAAACCAAAGTGCTTCCAGTTCACCTTGTACTGTAACCGCAATACCCGGACCAGTAATAGCTTTGTCGCCACTAATGGCTTCGTATTTGGAAATATCTTTTTTCAAAGTTTCCAAAGCTGCTTCACGATCAGTGCTCGATGCCAATTGTTTTTCTAAATCCAGTAATTGTTCATTCAAATTCTGATTACTTTTTTTAACAACCTGAATCTCTTTAAAAATGCTGCTGCGACTCTCACGATTATAGTTATTATTGGCTTGAGTAACTGATTTTGACTGAAAAGCAAATAGCCCGCCCATCAGTAGGCCAGTGATAATCATCCAACTTGTTCTGGTCAAATTACTATGCATTATTATTGGCAAATTTAATGATAAAGTCACCATCATAGGCAGGTAAACTCAATTGTTCCAATTTCTCCAACTGAAAACTGATCTCCTTATTTTTGATTCTCAAATACAGATCCGGATAAGCGCTCTGATCGCTTAGTCTATTACTGATCAGGCTAACATCTCCTACAGCAGTGACTTCAAAAGGAGCGACAACTTTTACTTTATTAATCAATATATCGCTGCCCAAGGCCGTGATAGTTGAACCGGCAATAATTCTTTGCCCATTTATACCAATGCCTTCAACTCTAGCTGTTCTGAGTAAATTCACCAAATCACGTAAATCCGCAGCATGAATAAAACTGGCATCTGGCTGATTATTGTTTGGCTTCCCTTCGGCCAGGAGAATACGTACGCCTTTACCAATTAATTTATTAAATCCAGCCAGACTTTTTAATTTTTCCAGTCTCTCTAAATTGCCTTGTTCCAGCGATAATTGCATCTTTTGACGATTCTCTTCTATCTGTTGACGAACACTGGCAATTTTTAATTTAAGCGATTCTCTATCATCATCAAAACTCTGCAGCAAATTTTTCTGCGCATTCAATTCATCCACCAGATACGAATTTGCCGCTACAGAACTTTGAAATTGCGCGGCCACCAAAATACCAATCAAAACCCCAGCCAGAATAAAACTGATAATCAGAGTATTAATTGAGTTGAGAGCCTTTTCTAACTTCATCCTTAAATTGATTACCTCTCTCTACGAAATTCTTGAATAGATTATAGCTGGGCGAAGCACAGGAAAGCAAGCAGAGCCCGCCTTGTTCAGTTACTCGATAAGCCTGACTTACACATTCCGGCATATTCTTTGCCATGTACATATTTGGTTTATAATCAGCCTTCTTTGCCACCAAATCGGCAATCTTCTTTCCAGTGTCAGGCAAAAGTATCAAATTTTTTATTTGGCATTCTGCTAATTTGTCTACTAGTTTTGTGTATGCGTATCCTCGATCAAATCCGCCAGATATCAAAGTTTTTAGTCCTAATTTCGCTAAAGCCTCAATAGCAGCAATAGTTGATTCTGGAGCAGTTGAAAATGAATCATTATAGAATTTAATTCCTTTAAATTCTCCCACCAATTCCAAACGATGTTCCAGAGGTTTGAATTTGCGAGCAGCCTTAACCAGCATGTCCCAGCCAATTCCTAGTTGCCTGGCTACTTCGGCAACGCCCAATAAATTTTCCAAATTATGATGTCCTTTCACTTCCCATTCATTATCTTTCAAAACTACTTCTCCATCGAGCTCCAATCCCAAATGTCCTTCACATTCTATCACCTGACTATTCTGTCCATTATTATAAGGAATCACCTGCAAAGCTTTCCTTTCCAAATCTGGACGAATCTCCTCAATATGATTTCTCAGCAACTCCGAACCCTGATTGTAAATCAAAGCACCGCCTTCCTTGATCTGAGTAGCCAATCGTAATTTCGCTCTATAATAAGCTTTTTCACTACCATGATAGTCCATGTGTTCAGGGAAAAAACTGACCATCAGACCGATATCTGGATTTCCAGTAAAATCTTCCAGTTGATAACTTGACATTTCAAAAACAAACCATTTATCCGCAGAGTCTTGAGACAAAAATTCTAAAGCCGGTTTACCGATATTTCCTACTAATTCCACATTCATTCCCTTCTCTTTCATCACTGCGTAAACTAGACTGGAAGTTGTACTTTTCCCTTTAGATCCAGTTACCGCAACCACTCGACCTTTCTTCAAAGCAAAAAACAAATTAGTAGCGGAAGTAAATTGCACTCCATTCATTTTCATTTCATTCAATTCAGGCTGGCGAGGATTGAGTCCCGGAGTTTTAATTACAAAATCATTTTCTCCCAGCTTTTTATCTAATAATTTTTGCAAATAATCATCGCCCAAACATAATTCAATTTGCGGATGCCCCATCAGGAAATTTCTATCCATTTCTTCCATCTGCTCTAATGTTTTTTTGTCCGCCGCAACCAATTTACTGTCTTTGGAAAAAGGACTGTTTGATGCGGAGCTCAGAATAAATCTAAGTGTCGCCAACCCCTCTTTACCAAGCCCCAAAACAATGATTGTTTTACTCATATTGCTTAATTAATTTCTCCCATTTATCAGTAAAGTATCCACCAGTTTTCAGTTTCAAAGAATCATTTTTCAAATTTTCCCAACCCATAAAGTTTGGCTGATTTTCGGCTTTGTCTTTCCATTCATTCACAAATTTTTTGATCAACATTGATTCGGCAAAATCCATTTTCAAGCTAGTCATATAAATCGCTGCCAAACTTTCTTCTGGAGTTCCTACACATTCAAATGGTTTAAAATTTTCCAGTCCCAAAATTTCCGCATATAAATGTTCCAAATCGGCTTTATCTAGCAAATCCTGGCCAAAGATCTGTACCAATTTTTCTTTGCTTAGGAAAGGCGCCAAACATAGGTAAACAAAGGCACATTTTGGACATTCACCACACCATTTACCGGCTTGCTTTTCACCATTAATCTTAAAATTTCTATTACAGCTGGCGAAAACTCGGGCATAGGCTTCAAAGTTTTTTAACTCAGCAAATATCTGGCAAATTTTTAATTCATCAAAGCGTCTCAGCAAACTGAAATAATTTAGATTGCCATCCACATACTTCTCCAAATAATTTCTAAAATCTTTTTCAAATTCTTCACTCTTGGAATATTGATGATTGATGTCCATACCCAGGTAAATAAACTGTCCATAATTCGATGATTTTTCCAGTGACATAATTACCTCCGCAAAACCGTAGTAGATTGCACATACGGACATTAAGGCTGATATATAGGCTGTAATCGGCACATGGCCATTCAGCGCGCCTTGAGCATTTAATTCAAATAATTTGACGTCCAATTCTCTGCCCACCACCAGTCTTGGCTTACCAAAAATTTCTGCGGTTTCTTTGATCGGAGCAGAATCTCTCAACGAAAATAAATAAAAATCTTCACCAGCATTTTTCAAAATCTCTGCCGTTACAATTGAATCTTTGCCTCCCCCCACAGCAACCAATGAACCGCTTCGCGCAGCGTTTTCTACCGGGAAAGTTGATTCAGCTTGAGCAGATGCCTGAAAGTTTACTTTTCCCGGGAAATCAATTTTATTTTGATAAAAAAATTCACCCAAACCTCTTTCATAAACTTTTTGCCAAAAATCCGCTTGATCAGGAGTGAGTTCCAGGCCGGCCATTTCTCGCGGCAAATAAGTTTTATAATAACTAATTCCGCCAATTACGGCCAAAGCCTGTACAGCTCTATTGAAAGCCTCGCCAGTCCGACCAGTACGGCCAGCAAAATTAACTGGCAAAGTTAATTTCTCAGTAAAATAAATTTGTTTATCTAAACTATATTTGAGACTGATAATTAAATTTTCTTCATGCACTGCATAATCCGCTCCATCAAACCAAAATTTTGAATACTTCTCCATAAAAAAATTTGCTAGAAAGCCGCACATATACTAGCATAAATCAAACCTAACGCCACTATGAATCTGTCCCCCAAACTCAAAAACCTCGTCCACAACCCGTATTTCCACATAACCATGGTGGTTTTACTGGTCAACGCCACTTTTTTTATTGATAGCAGTCTGCTTCGAAAAGGCTTGATGCTGAGGTTTTCCTGGTTGGATGGCTTAATGCTTTATCTGACTGATTTTGGCATGGTTTTCTTTTCCATACTGCTGGCTTTTGTGGTGATCAGTCGTCGTCACTGGAAATTACTAGCTCTACTGACACTTAGTCTACTTTTCAGTTTCGAAATCACTTATCTACTCAAATTACTTTTCCAAACTCCCCGTCCATATCTAAACCTTGATCTCGCCACTATCCCACTTACTCAGGCCGCTGGTTTTTCTTTTCCAAGTTTACATTCCGCTTATTGTATTGGCGTTATTCCTTTCTTACCAAAAATTTTCAAGGAAAGAACTTGGCAAATCATCGGTGCTACCATAGCAATTTTAATCGCTTACAGCAGAGCTTATTTGGGAGTGCATTTCTTCTCCGATATTTTGGCAGGAGGACTGATTGGCTTTAGTTTTTCCAAGCTGGCCATTCATGTTGAAGAGCAATATAAATTTACCGGATGGTTCATTGGACATATCAAAAGCAAATTGGAATTACGCCGTCAAATCGCGCATTTAATCAGCGGAATTATCCTGGTTTTTCTGGTCGATTTGAAATTAATGACGCCTAATTTACTGGTAATTATTTTAATTCTTGGCTTGATTTTGTCGATTACCTACAAGCTTCGCCCAATACCCTTTCTGCATGAAATTCTGATCAAGTTTGAACGCGAAGAAGATCTCAAATCTTTCCCAGGTCGTGGACCGATTTTCCTGATCCTTGGGGCCTTAATCAGTTTGTGGATTTTCCCTCTCTATATAGCCAAAGGAGCCATCATGGTTTTGGCTATTGGGGACTCTATTTCGCATTTGGTTGGTCGTTATTTTGGCAAAGTTAAATTTCCCCTCAGCAATAATAAAATGGCCGAAGGCACTCTGGTAGCAATCGTACTTTCCACGCTAGGAGCTCTACTTTTTGTCGATTTTGAAAAAGCCTTTCTGGCCAGCCTGGTCGCCGTCACCATCGAAACAATTTATCCAGTCAAACTCGCCAAATATTTTGACGATAATCTCCTGGTGCCTTTAATTGCTGGAGGCGTAATGCTGCTTTTAAGCTAAATCAAAATTTGCCCCAAGAGGCCTCGATACTGTATATTTTTGTCACTGTTTTTAACAATTTCATATGTCCGATACTCAAGCTGTAAATCCTATCAATGAAATAGCTGAACGTCGCCGTAAACTTCAGGAATTAAAAGATGCCGGCCTTCAAACTTATGCTGAGCGCTATGAACGCACTCACACCGCCAGCCAGGTTCACGACTTTGCCAAATCTAATCCTCCTCGCGAGTTAGAAGCTATTACGGCTGATCCAAAAGCCACTATCAAGATTTGCGGCCGTCTTATCCTGATGCGTCCACACGGCAAGCTCACTTTCGCTAAACTCAAAGATCACACTGGCAGTCTGCAAATCTGTTTTATGCAGGATTTCCTCGGTGTTGATCAGTACAAATTACTTAAAAAAATCGACATCGCTGATTTCCTCGGCGCCCAAGGAGAACTTTTTGTGACTAAACATGGGGAGCTGACTTTGCTTGTTAAAGAGTATCAATTACTCAGCAAAACTCTGCGCCCACTTCCAGAAAAATTCCATGGCCTCAGTGATACTGAAACCAAATATCGTTATCGTTATCTTGATTTAATATCCGATGACGAAACTTGGTTGCGTTTCCAATTCCGCACTAATTTAATTAAAGAAATTCGTCGTTATTTGGATGAAAATCAGTTCAACGAAGTAGAAACCCCAATCCTCACTAACGTCGCTTCTGGCGCGGCTGCTCAGCCTTTTGAAACTCATCACAATGCTTTGGATATTCCAATGTATTTGCGCATCGCTCCAGAAACTTATTTAAAACGCTGTATCGTTGGTGGTTATGATCGTGTTTATGAATTCGCCAAATGTTTCCGCAATGAAGGTATTGATCCAAGCCATCTCCAGGAATTTACTATGCTCGAGTACTATGCCGCTTATTGGAATTTCGAGGACAATATGGATTTTACTGAAAAAATGATTAAGGCTACTTTGCAAAAATTGCTCGGCAAATTACAGGTGGAACTCGTTGACCGTGAGGGCAATAAACAGTCAATCGATTTTAGTGGAGATTGGCCAAGAATTGAATTTGCAGAACTGATCAAAAAAGACTGTGGCCTCGACATTCTTGCTCACGCTGGTGATGCCAAAGGGCTGCTCTCCGAAATCAAAGCAAAGACAATCGCCATCGAAAAAGCTGACACTATGGGTTATGGAAATCTCTGTGACGCTCTCTATAAAAAAGTCAGTCGTCCACATTTGATACAACCTTGTTTCGTCATCAAGCATCCTGTTGATACCAAACCACTGGCTCGCCGTAACGATCAGGATCCGCGCTTGGCTGACACTTTCCAACTACTTATCAATACTTGGGAAGTTATTAATGCTTACTCAGAATTAGTTGATCCAGTAGATCAGCGTGGCCGTCTAGAATCTCAAGCCGCAGCCAAAGACGCTGGAGATGAAGAAGCCATGCCAATGGACGAAGATTATCTGCTTGCTATGGAGCATGGCATGCCGCCAATCAGTGGTTGGGGTATGGGTATTGATCGTTTCACAGCTTTACTGACCAATCAGGATAATCTTAAAAGTACGGTTTTGTTCCCTATCATGAGACCATTACAAAATGACCAAAACTAAAAAATCCGCCTTTTTAGAATTCCTCAAAAAGCATCGCCACAAACTCTTGGTGATCTTTTTTGTGTTTCTTTTCCTGGTAACTTTCGTCATTTCAGTTTCTGGTGGTCTGCGTGTATTTTTCCCTTATTTAGGCGAGTTAACGGGCTTCCCATTTGGCCAGAAAAATTATCTGGTCATTTTCCAAAATAATAATGAACTTCGTCCTGCAGGAGGGTTTATTTCCAGCTTTGCTAAATTACAACTCACTGCTGGTGTCCCAACTCAACTGCAAATCGAAGATGTTTACGGCAGTATTGATGATCATGCTTATCAGACTCCACCTTGGCCAATGGAGAAACTTTTGGCTAATGAATGGTACAAAGGCTACAGCTTCCGTGACGGCAATTACAGCCCTAATTTCCCTAGTTCCGCTCAAGAATTAATCCGCCTTTATCATCTCACCCGTCCTGACGAAAAACTCGATGGTATCATCGCTCTGAACTATCAGACCTTGGAGGACTTAATGAATGCTCTTGGTCCACTCGAAGTAGAAGGACGCTGGCTCAATCAGGATAATTTATTTGAAGAAATTACCGCTTCAGTTAACGATGTCGACCGCCACAATCTCGAATCTCTGGCCAATCGTAAATCAATCCTCAAGCCACTTTCCAACGCCATCATTAAAAAAATTCTGCTCAATCCTTTCAAACTCCGCAAAGTTTCTGACACCATTACCCGTGCACTCGACAGCAAAGACATTCAACTTTATTTCACCAATCAAAGTCTCCAAAATCTAGCGCTCAAAAATGGTTGGGCAGGTGCTTGGCCAACTACCACCACTGGGGATTTTTTGGCTGTTAATGAGGCCAATCTTGGTGGTATGAAGTCAGATCGCTACATCACCCGCGACATTACCTATCATGTCAAAATTCCAGAAAGCTATTTTGCTGAGTCTGCTGAAGCTAGAGAATCCCCAACGGCGGATTTGACCATGGAAGCCCATCATTATGGTATCGAAAACATACCTCTTTCTGGTCCATACACTGGTTATTTCCGATTCTACAATAATCCAAAACAGGCTGATTACGCACTAGCGACAACTGGCCCAACTAAAACAAATGCCGAAGTAAGGCCAGCCGAGGAAATTATCAAACTAAATCCCGGTGAATCAATAACACTCAAAAAATCTTATCAATTAAGCCCTCAAGTCATCGGCTCTGACCGCACTTATTCTCTTTACCTTTCTAAACAAGCCGGCACCCAGGCTGATCATTATCGCATCATCATTGAACTCCCACGTGGCTATCGCGTCGAAAGTGAAGAGTTCCAAAGCCGCGAGAATTTTGCTTACTGGGATGGGCAGCTTAATACAGACAAAAAGCTCACATTAAAAATCCTTGATGACGAATTGCCACCACGTCTAGTACTGCAAGAAAATCGTGAATTAAACAAGATTTCACTCCATTTTAACGAAGATTTAAATCAAAACTACGCCTCCGACCCATTCAGTTACGCTGTCACCGACCTCAATTTCAAACACCCAGAAAAGACTGACGATATCCGTATCCGCAAAATTGTCACCACTTCCAAAGATGTCGACATTTTCCTCACTGGCCAAACCAATCAAAATGAAGAACGTTATGGCGTCACATTAAAAAATCTGCGCGACACCCATGGCAATATACTCAGTGAAAGACAAATCACTGTGGTACAGAGATTGGATTGATTTCTCATTCATATCAGCTTTCGCTGTATATCTAGAAAGTATCAAATTCAGAGTCTATCATATCATAGTCAGATCTCTCTGCCACATATTGTTCTGCAGTTTTGTTGACTATGACTTGATCTACATCCATCACATAACAGTCTCGTCCATTATTGATCTCTATCAAAACATGATATCTAGAATATTTTTTACTGAACACGCTGACTACTTTTCCTTTATATCCATTCAATTTGCCCCAAAGCGCATTCAACATGACAAAATCATCACAATCACCCCAACCTGACTTTAAACTATCTATAGGGTGCCTGTATTCATCTGCTTTCTCCCTATCTAATTTGCTATATTTGACGAAATTGGAATAAAAAGCAACATATGCCTCTGGAGAGTCTTTGGGCAATTGCTTGATCAGATCAATCCAGGTGGCCAAATCAATACCTTCTAATAGTTTACGCGGGAATAAACTTTCCTTTACCCCATATAATAAAGGATTTTGATTCCATTTCATGAGTTCTGACAAACTAGCCAAATCAAATGCATCAATAGCATTATCTTTAAATTCTGAATGTAAGTTGTCATTTACATTTCTTAATGACTGTTTATCCCCAAAATAAATCGATTCAACCATCGCATCTACACCACCTGCGGGCGTTTTATTCGGATGTGATGAGAATCGTGCAGCACGAAATTCATTCAGCATCAAAGATCTTGATTCTGCGCCAGTAGATTCCACTGAAATTTGGTTAGAAACAGGCATACTCAACTGATATACTTTTTCACCAATCTGAAGTTCCAAATATAGGAAAGACTGAGTGGCTCTCAGTTCAATCAGTTTACTGTCTGCTTTTTGTTTGGCCAAAAAATCCTCTACTACACTTTTTACAATAGCAACATCAACAGAAAACGCTGGCTGATTCTGGACTTCAACAACTTTAACTATTTTGCTCAATTTGATCGGGAAAAAACTTTCATCAACACTTTCCAAAAAATTTCTCGCATCATCCAAATCAAGTTTCGGTGCACCTATATATTCTCTGCCTCTTTCATTTTCAGGCAGTGCCAACACAGTGTCTATATCGAAATTTTGTCTAAACTCAGACTCTTCAGGGCCACGCTCACATCCCTGTAGAAAAACTGAAGCAAGCCCAACACTTACAATAGATTGAAGTATGCTTCGACGAGTTGCATTAATGGCCTTTTCGGAAGGTGTTTCGTTGATTGAATCATTTTTTTTAAGTTCAGTAGATATTGGTTTGCTTAATTTTCTCATGTTTTGCAGGTTTTTAAATCTCATGTTTTGCAGGTTTTTAAAGGTATCGTTATGAATATCAATAATGATAGACAATAATCAAAGGCTTGCTAATAAGGACGTTTTGTTTTATAATAAGGAGATTTCATTAAATTATAACATAAAACATTATATATGAAAAATAAAAAA
>CAUJDC010000027.1 GCA_963169815.1 Patescibacteria group bacterium
GTCATCATTGGTCCATTTGCCAGCGTCATCAATATGCTCCAATTTATAATCAAAGCCGAGCATTTCGCAGGCAGCTATTTTTTGTTTTATATAAACTAGGCTAGCTGTGTTGTCACCTAACATAATAATTACTAGTTTCGGCTTTTTAGTGACATCAGACATACTGGATTTGATTCCATCATAAATACTCTCAGCCACGGCTTTTCCATCCAGAATTTTTGTCATTAATTATCTTTTAAAAACTTTTCTATTACTCGCCAAATCTCATCTGCAGTTTCACCAATAGATGGCTTAATCATGACTTTAGACCATTGATATTTCTCAGCCAAATTGTCATAAATGAACTGAGTGGCTTCCAACAATTCATTATTATTCTCATGAATATGATTAGCCTCGGTAGCTTGAACATTGCGCTTTCCTTTCAGATAAATCGCAAAGTCCTCTTTGAGCAAGTATTTGTTCAATTCAGTCAGCCATTCCAGGTTAGCTCCTTTAGCGCTGCCCCAAGCGAGTCCCGTACCCACATAATCTTCAGCAATCACAATCTTTCCTTCATTTAACATTTGTTTTAGCTCAGGTTCAAACTGATAACGATTCAAAGTGAACCACATCTGCAATTGATCTTCAGTGATATTTTGTCTGCCACCAGATTCACGCAGAACTTTATTAATAAACACGCCAGTTGGCTCCAGGCTATAAACCGGATATTTCATATAAACTGCGTCATAGCCACTCTTTTTCAGATTGTCTATCAGAATTTTGCACTGAGTAGATTTACCAATATTGTTAATCCCATAAAGTGTGATCAGTTTGCCTCTTTTCATAGAGAAATTTTAAGTATTAACCTGTCGTTCCGAACCCGCCCCTTGATGGAGCATCAATATTATCAACTTCTTCAAAACTAAATCTATCTATCTTAATAAATACACCTTGAGCAATTCTATCGCCGCGCGGAACAGTTACAGCCTTATCAGTAAAATTATAAACCTGTACTTTTAGCTCATCTTCAGGCCCATGATAATCCAAATCAATAATACCAAAACCATGCGGAGTGGAAAGTCCTTTTTTGATTGGCCCACTACTGCGCGAAGCCAAACAAAGCATATAACCATCTGGTACTTTTATAATTACATTAGCTGGAATCAGAGCAATCTTACCTGGCTCAACTACAGTCTCAACTCTGGCCATCAAATCAAAAGCAACTGCCCCGACAGTTTCATACTTGGGAATAGGCAAATCTTTGTCAATTCTTTTTAGTAAAACTTTCTGCTCCACTTTTGTAATTTATTTAGATAGTACTAATTTATATTTATCAAAGCCAAATGCCAAGGGCTATCAGTAATTTCCATTTGCCAATTGCCTAAGCTAAGGTACATTATTAATCACTAAATAAGAGTTACTGAAATGAAATCAAAAATCGACTTTGCAGTAGGCGGACAAGCCTTGATTGAAGGCATTCTGATGCGCTCTCCTAACTTTAATGTAGTCGCAGTTCGCGACCCCCAGGGAGAAATTATTCAAAAATCAGATCAGTATCAAAATCTCACTCGACGCATCAAGTTACTCAATATTCCAATTCTTCGTGGTGTGATCAATATGCTTGAGATGATGCTGATCGGTACCAAGGCTCTCAATTTTTCTTCTTTAATTTCACTTTCTGAAAAACCTCAACACGACGAATTCAAAGATCAAAAAGTTACTTTACTCGGTAATTTGTCCGTGTTTTTTTCTTTAGCTTTTGGCCTCGGTTTAGCTATTTTACTATTCAAATTTGTTCCACTCTGGATTACAGATACGCTCAGTCATCAATGGAAATTGATTGACCAAAATTACCTGATTTACAACCTGCTTGATGGTGTAATAAAGACCATCCTTTTCGTCGCTTACATCGCTCTCATGTCTCAATTACCAGATATTAAGAGAGTTTTTCGTTATCACGGTGCCGAGCACAAATCCATTATGGCTTACGAAAAAGGTCTCGAGCTTACTGTTGAAAATGCTAGAGCTCAAACCCGCTTCCACCCACGTTGTGGGACTAGCTTCATCCTTATTGTCTTTTTGATCAGTGTTTTTGTTTTCACCCTTATTCCACGCAATCCGGATTTTTTGATTAACTTTGGCCTTCGTCTTTCATTATTACCACTGATCGCAGGAATATCTTATGAATTCCTCAAAATGTCAGCCAAACTTCCTGATAATTTTCTGCTCAGCTGTGTAGCCACTCCTGGCTTACTCATGCAAAGACTCACCACTCAAGAGCCTGATGACCAAATGCTTGAAGTAGCTCTCACTTCACTAAAAACAGCTTTGGCAAAAGAAGCCGAATTAAACACTGATCCACTATGAATCTAAAATCTTTGCATCGTCGTCAGGTGATTATCATCGCCATGATTTTGGCCTTCATTGGCGTAGTCATTTATACTTTCAGCGGCCGAGCCAATTTCGACCAAAATAAACACATCCTTCAGGACTCTCAACAAATCGGCGATGTCACTTTGAATACAGATTCAAACGGTCAAACTACCGCTACCGTTAATTGCGACGATGGCTCCAGTTACGACATCTACTATCCACCAGGGGAGACAGACTACAGTTCTGTGGGAGCTAATAAGTGTCATCAAAAGTAAAAATTTGTGGTTATCCCCGCACTTGTAGGGCCCCTACCCCAGCGGTGCTCAAATAACCACACATTTCTAGGTACGAAGAATAGACTTTGATTTTCGCAACAAAAAAGCCCCGCGAATTGCGGGGCTTTTTACCTAGTTATTTAACCTCAGTCAATGCAGCTGGGAGATCTAGCTTGATACCAGGTCCCATAGTTGTGGCTACAGAGAGAGTTTCAATATAAGTTCCCTTGGCAGCAGTTGGCTTACTATCAACGATAGCCTTAAGAAGAGTCTTAAGGTTAGCTTTCAAATCAGTAGCGCTGAAAGAAACTTTACCAAAAATATTGTGCATTTGAGCTTGTTTGTCAGTTCTGAATTCCACGCGGCCTTTCTTCAGTTCAACAATAGTCTTGCCGATATCCGGAGTAACGGTGCCTGCTTTAGGATTTGGCATTAAACCTTTAGTACCCAAAGTCTTAGCAACTTTACCGAGATTCTTCATAACTTCTGGACTAGCAACAGCAACGTCAAATTCCAACCAGCCCTTAAGGATTTCTTCAATCAATTCATCGAGGCCGGCCTTTATAGCGCCAGCTTCCTTAGCTTCCTTAGCCTGATTTTCATTAACAAAAGCAATTACACGAACATCTTTACCTGTACCATGTGGAAGAGATACAGTTGAACGAACCATTTGTTCGGCTTGAGTTACATCCACGCCAAGTTTAACGTGAAGTTCACAGCTAGAATCAAATTTAGTTGTGGCAGTCTTCTTGAGGAGTTCGCAAGCCTCATCCATTGTATAGAACTTATTGCGATCTACCATTTCAGCTGCTTTTATATATTTTTTACCCATACTTTTTTGCATTGTGTGGTGTTAGCGCCAAATCGACATTTAGCTCCCACTTGATAAATAAATTAATTAGATTTTCTGCGCTTCCAATCTTGTTGTATGAACCAGAAGTGCAATAACCAAACCGGTAAACCTACTATTGTCAGAGCTACTGATTGACTTAATTCTCTGTTGAATTCGTTACGTTGATTAAGTTGATTGTTTTCTGCCATTCTCTTTTCGCAATCAGCAATTTCTGTTGGGGATCTCTTCTGATCAGTTAATTTGCCGTCTGCCGCATACATTGGCATATCGCAAGGTTTATCATAAGGAGAGTAATAGCTGTAATTGTTGACCGGGAACCAGACATTCATTACTAATTTCACTGCGCCTGATGCTCCAATGATGAAACATACTAGGCCAATCCCTGCCGCTACGCTGAGGTAAAGAGTTCTGATGAACTGAAGAGCGGTTGGGTGATTCGTGCTTTTAGTTTTTTCTGCCATAGTTTTGTTTTTAAGGGGCTAATTATTGTTCTACATTCACACCCATGCTGCGAGCCGTACCAGCAATAGTTTTCATTGCTGCTTCAACGCTAGCTACATTAAGGTCTGGCATTTTTTTCTCAGCAATTTCACGGAGTTGAGCCTTTGTAATTGTACCAACTTTGTCTTTGTTTGGTACGCCAGATCCTTTAGGGATTTTGATAGCCTTCATAATCAGAACAGCTGCTGGAGGAGTCTTGAGAATAAATGTGAATGATTTGTCTTCAAACACAGTGATCTCAACTGGGATAATAGTATCTCCCATTGGTGCTGTTTGAGCATTGAACTGGCTGCAGAAGCCTGGGATGTTTACACCGTGTTGACCCAAAGCTGGACCGATTGGAGGTGCTGGATTCGCCTTACCTGCGGGGATTTGAAGTTTGATAACTACCTGTACTTTCTTAGCCATGATAAATAAAAATTAATTGATAACTTGATGCCAGCCGTGTAGAAGCTCACTTTTGGCTTAATTCAGCTCCGAAAGAAGTTTTTTGATGAGTTCAAAATAACTTTCACCATTCTTGTTTGCCTTCGGATAGCTCAGAGCATACACATTTAGTCGAGTTTTGACAACTAAAAATGCGTTCTCTTTGGGCACGCTGAAATTAATATAAAAAGAGGCGAGTCCGAATTGATTACTTTCATTTACCGTTAGGCCTAATTCTGCCTTAAATTTATTTCTTAAATAATCATAAAATTGATTGTTGGTATCCTGCGTATCCTGATTAAATTCATATATTCTCAAAATCTCCAAATCATTGCCATCGGTATTTTCAATTATTTGCTTTTCCAAGCCTTTGATTCCACTCAGTCCGCTGAGGTCAAACTGATCGAAAAGCATTCCACTATAGGGTTTTGGCCTAATTGTGAAATTGCTATAACCTATTTTAGTTAGTAGCTCAGAAGTGACATTCTTGTCTGTAGGAAGAGCTTTGCTGTTATCAATTTTCATTGGCTGCTTCACCTCCACCGAAGTATTGCCAAATTCCAATTGACTATTTTGTCCGTCATTTTTCAAAAGTGTTTCATCTATCCCTTTAAAATTTTCTTCAAAATAAACTTTTTCATCAGCATTAATAGCACTTGTTTCAGCGATAATCTGTTCATCGGTAGATGGTTTTGTTTCTGCGATAGGAACCTCTGTTATTTGTTTAATCTCTTTTACAGTCTCTGTACTCTGATTGTATTTTTGCGTCAAAAACTCGCCAGTTGGCTGTTTATCAACTCCATCATCTCCAAAAGTTTTTCGAACTGGCCCCTCTTCCACATCAACAATCGCTATAAATAGCACTGTAATAATTGCCAGTATGGAAATGGTGGCCCAAAATGTTGAAGACTTGTTTTGCATTAAACAACTACAAAATTTCGAAAGTTAATATAACATCGAAACTCTGCGCTGGCTAACTATTTCTTTTTAACCTGTGTGAAATCAAGTTCAATAGGAGTTTCACGTCCGAAAATTGAGATAAGTACCTTAACTTTACCTTTTTCTTCATCAACTTTGTTTACTACGCCATCATAGTTTACAAATGGACCATCAAGAATGATCACATGGTCGCCAACACTGAAGTCGATCTTGAACTTCGCTTCTTCAGTACCCATTTGACGCTTAACAATGTTGAATTCTTCTGGGGAAACAGGTACTGGAATATTTCCTGAACCTACAAAGCCAGTAACATTTGGAGTATTTCTAACCACATACCATGATTCATCAGTTACCGTCATATCTACCAGTACATAACCAGGGAAAATACGCTTCTTTTCAGTTACTGGTTCACCTTTTTTGATCACGATCTGAGTTTCTTTTGGCACTACTACATCAAAAATGTAATCATGCATATTAAGTGAGTCAATTCTTTGCTTAAGTGCCTCAGCAACAGCATCCTCATAACCTGAATAAGTGTGGATTACATACCAGTGTCTACCAGTATTCTCGGCTTGTCTTGCCATGTTTCGAAGGGGTTATATGAAAATTATTGTTGTCTGACCAAGTCAAGTAATTGAGTGTAGCCAGCATTTAATATCCAGTCTACCACACCAATCATCAAAGCGGCTACTAAACAGAAGCCGAGTACTATTAATGTTAACTTGAATGCTTGTTTACCTGTAGGCCAAGTTGCACGTTTTAATTCCATTACGCTTTCCTGGACATAACTCACTACTGGATTTGCCTTTTTTTCAGACATATTTAAATTTGCTAATTCATAAAGCACAAAAATTTAACCAAAATAGTGGGAATTAATCAAGAAGTTTTGATAAATAAGTTGTTTTTTGCTATAATAAATAGATTTTATTGCTCATCGCAAGCAAGACCATATGCGCCAAATACTCAAACAAATACCTAAATTCAGCTTTTACTCAATTATTGCCATTGGATTGGTCTTTTTCCTGAGGGACTTGTCAATAGCCCAGACTTTACCTTTACCAACTGATGTTAGCGCCTACAATGGCATGGTTCAGGATCCCGGTAAGGTCACTAGTTTCGATACTGGTGTCGCTTCTCTGATTGTGGGAATCGTTATGAATATCCGCTATTTGCTGACAGCTATCGCCATTGCAATGATGGTTTTTTCAGGTTTTGCCATGGTAACTGCCCAGGGGAATGAAGAATCATGGAAAAAAGCTAAGTCTACTATGGCCTTCTCAATCATAGGCCTGGCTTTAGTCGGCCTATCAGGCGAAATAGTTCGTATCTTTGCTGTAGGTAAATGTGCAGAACTTGGTATGTTGGCAAATAGCAATACCACAGGTTGTGTGGAAGGTGGTTTCCTCAAAAACCCTGCTGCTATTATTCAAAGAACGACTCTATTCAATAAAAACGTCCAGTACATAATTACTTTTATTAAATACGTAATTGGTGCAATTGCTGTATTGATGTTCACCAGAAATGCCATTCGTATGGCAGCAAACAGTGCCGGCGATGAATTGGAAAAGGATAAGAAAAATATCGTTGCTAGCATCATTGGTCTACTACTGATTATTATTGCTGATCCAATTATCAATAAAGTTTTCTTCAGTATTGATACGAGCCGTTATCCAAGTACGGGCGGAGCAGTTGTTGGCATCAATTATGTCCAGGGTTTGAGTGAAATAGTCGGTATTACTAATTTCCTGGTTACGATTATTACTCCAATTGCCATTCTGATTATCGTAGCGGCTGGTGTGATGTACATGACTGCAGGTGGTAATCCTGATGCTCAAGGGAAAGCTAAGAGAATGATCTTTTTGGCCCTTTTGGCTATCATTATCGTTTATGGCGCTTTCGCTATCGTATCTACCTTTGTAGCTGGTCAATTTGATGCTACAACGACAGTTAACCCAGCCGCTAAAGTTGAAGGAGTTACTACCACTACTCAAGCCGGCGCGGCTGCATCAACTTAATTATGAAAAAAATACTTCTCACAATTATACTCGGCTTAAGTCTGGCCATCTCCCTTGCTCCTTTGGTCTTAGCTCAAACCGCCAGTACTACCAATACCCAAAGTAGCTCAGCAGCGCCACTAGGTACAGGCGGCATACGTTCAACTGTTGATGCCATTGGTTCAAAAACGTCACTTCCAAGCTTTGACGCTGGACATGCCAATCAAAACTATCAGGCAGGCACTTCTCAATTAACCAGTGTCATATACTTCCTACTCGATTTTTTGAAATATATTCTTGGAGGCATCGCCACGATTATGATTATTATCTCAGGTCTCAAACTGATTTTGTCTGCCAGAACAGTAAGCGACGCTATGAGTAAGGAAAAAGAGACACTCAGATTTGCTTTCATAGGCCTAGTCATTATCATCATTTCCGATCAATTAATTCGCACACTTTTTGGCAGTTACGGGGAAACTTTCCGTACTGGCGAAGATATGAAATTAACCGCGGGAGCAGTAGTTAATGTAACTCAGGGCTTAACTGGACTTTTGCGCATATTCATACCAACTCTAGCCATTCTTTATTTTGTTTTGGCCTCTGTTAGATTGCTCAATTCTAGGGGCGAGACGGATAAGCTTAATAAAGCTAAAACTCAGATTACTTGGGCAATTTTAGGTATTATTCTCGCTGGCTTGGCTGAAATAATTGTCTTCCGTGTCGTCTTCCCTGACCAAGGAACCCGTATCCCAGATACAGCGGAACTAGCGAAAATGCTGGTGACTATAACCAATTTTATCACCGGCTTCATCTCCACTATTGCCATTTCTTATATTATCTATGCTGGCTACCTTTATGTCATTTCCAGAGGCACGGAAAATATAGACAAGGCCAAGAAAATGGTCTCAGGGGCGATTATCGGCTTGCTGATCGCCATGGCGGCCTTTGGTTTGGTTAACACTTTTGTTAGAATCCCACCTGCTAAAACCACTACGACCAATGGTGGTGCCGTCACTCCTCCAACTACTTAAGAAAACAATATATATTTAAGTCAATCTAAAGTGACCGAGCTCAGTCTTAAAACCCTGGGCTGCTTTGAGTTTAAAGCCAAAAAATGATATAATACTATGATAAATAAAAACTCAAAGACATGTTCAACTCCAAAAACAAAAGCAGCAAAATCGCAAGCTCTCTGCTACTTACAGGCCTTCTCCTGGTAGCAACACTTAGCTCCAGTCATCTGGCCAAAGCCAATTTTGGACAAGATTTGTTGGCAGGTATCGGTTGTGATGATCAAAACAAAGACGGCGGGTTAAACTTCCTTGAAGACTGTCTTTCTGGCAGTGATAGCAGTACTGTAACCTCATTCACAGATTTCAAAGGCGACCTCTCTGCACCTAATCCAGAAGGCTATGCTCCAGGCCTCACTCAGGCCCAGGATGCCAGAACTTTCATCCTCAATGTTACTAACTTTGCTTTGGGCTTTCTCGGCCTCTTGGCAGTTTTGGTTATCGTTTACGGTGGTGTTCTCAATGTCACTGCTGCAGGCGATCCAGGTAAAGCGGAGAAAGGTAAGAAGGCGATTACATTTTCTGTAATTGGCCTACTGATTGTTATGTCTTCATTCGCAATCGTTAATACAGTTTTACTAGCGCCAAGCGGTAGTGAAAAAGGTTCGTCAAGCACAATTGGAAGTACTACAACGATCAGAGGTGTGGCTGCAAATCAACGCTTTAATTACCTCTCTGATCAAATCGAAAAAGCACTCAAAATAGTTTATAACAGCTATCAGTTCCACTTCACTGTTAAACAGGAAATCGATAATGCCATCGCTGCTCTGACACCACTTGCTAGCGGTCAAGATTGTTTCGTACCGGCTTCAAACTGTGCCAACCAATATGCTAACACTTTCCAAACATCCTACGTTAGCTTAAGCAATCTCATTAACAACCCTAATGCCAATGCCAGATTTGCCACTGGTATGAGCTCTTATCTCAATAAAATCGCAAATGAGTACAATACCAAAATTGCTACTGTCAGAACTCTGATTCTCACTGAAGACTGTGATACTGAAAACACCTTTATTGATTCCGGCAATCCATGTACACCAGATAACTTAAATAAAATTAAGACTGATCTCGCTAGTGCTGCAACTACTGCCATAGCAAGTTTTAAGAACGCTACATTCATCAATGAAAGTGCTACTGAAGATCTTAATTCTGCCGTAACTATTACTGCCACTGTTTTCAAGGCAGTTAGCGGTTTAGCCAGTGACAAAATCGGTTTAGAATATTTCCAGAAATTAATTCCTACTTTTGCCGCAAATCCAAGTGGAACAGCTCCAACAGCCGTTTCTGCGGAAGGATCTAACAGTAGTTTTGTAATATTAAACGAAAAACTTATAACTCAGCTTCAGCCTGGCGCTTCTTTAGACAATATTGATCTAACTGATATCAAGAGTGTCTTATCAAATCTCATTCAAATCGCTTCAGTACTCAAAAATATCAAATTCGTAAACACTGTTATTTCAGCGGATATTGTTAAGGGCAATGCACCTCTTATCGTTAATTTCTCAAGTGTGGGTACTACTGATCCAAGTGGCAGAACTGTTGTCCCTGAAAATATTAAGTGGGATTTAAATGGTGACGGAGTCTTCAGTGGTGAGACAGGCGAGAAATCAAAGGCTGATCTTGGCCTTCAAAGCTGTGACGAAAAGAGCGGAGCTGTGGCTAGCTGTACTTTCAGTAAGCCGGGAACTTACCGTGTGAGCCTCAAAGCACTTCCAGATGCCAATGCTGTCGATCAGTCCACCGGTATTCCATATGCTCAGGAAATTGCTCCAGGTATTTCTTATATCGACATCCTAGTTAGCCCTCCATCTACGAAAATTAATCTAGAAGTAGCCTCTGGTTCTACTAAGAGACCAATTATCAAATACGATGGTACTGGTAATTTGATTGAAGACCATTCACAGGTTTATTTCACTCTTTCAGAAGCCAAAGCCGGCCTCACTTTTGATGCCAGCAAGTCTACTTTATCGGACGGTAGCAGTCAGTTAATCAATGATCCAACTGCCAAAATTCGTTGGAACTTCGGTGTCCAGTCTGAGAACAATGATACTTATCAAATTCCTAGTAAAGACAAATTATCAATCACACAGGCTTATCCAGCTACCGGCAATTATCAGGTTAAATTCGAAGTAACTGACAAAAACGGTGTTGTCGACCGTAAAATCTTTACAGTCATCGTTTCCAATCTCGCTCCTCGTATCAGCAATCCTCCACTCAGTGGAAAGGTTGGTGAAGAAATGATTTTTGATGGATCTGATTCGACTAGCGATGGGGGGCCAATTATTTTCAATTGGAAAGTAGAAAAGGTCGATATAATCACTACTGCCAGCCTCAAATCTCTCTTTGCCTTTAATATCAACACAGCGCATGCCGTAACAAGTGCTGTTGGAGCCGTATCTGCTTTGGACACATCTCTTTCCGTTTCTCAACTTCCCCCAATCGTAACAGTGCCAGTTAAGGTGTTAGAACCTACCAAACGTTTCGAAGAAAATGAAGCCTACAAGTGTTTCATGCCAGAAGGCATCAATGATGTTCTCAAATGTACTTTCAAAAAAGCCGGAAATTATAAGATTACTTTAAGTCTTGATGACAATGGCACTGCTCGTGAAGAGTCAGTCCTAACAACAATTGCATCAACTGCACCAACTGCTGCCTTTAAAATGGTAAAATTATCTCCGAGCGCCCCTGCACTATATAAATTAGACGCTTCAAGTCTCAGCTTCGATCCTGATGAAAAAGATAATGCAGGTTTGGAATACAGTTGGGAAATTAACCCTTCCAATTGTAATGTCATAGGTTTCGCTGATCAATCAAGTGAAGGTGTTCTGATTAAAATGGCTTCGGATGCCACCTCAGCACAAATCCCGTGTGCCAAACTCAAGGAATTCAGTCATACCTATAACCAACCTGTAGTGAAATTCACTCAGAAAGGGGAATATGCTGTAGGTCTCACAGTCAGAAGTTTTGATGAGACAAAAGTTATTTCAGAAACAGCTGAACAACCTCTTACTGTAGACAATGTGCTCGACGTTGCCTGGGGCAATATGAAACCAAGCGCCATTCTCAAAGTTCCAGGAGAAGTCACAAGCAAAACAGGTAGTAATGCAGATCAGCTTCCCAGTGATCTTAATAAGCAACCACAGGCTGAAATTAAGTTTATCTTTGTGAGCTCACAGGCGATCAGTTATGAATTGGACTTCGGAGACGGCAACAATGATTCAGGTGACATGACCGCCAATGTGCCAAAGGAAGTTACACATAACTATTCTAAGACAGGTAAATTCATCGCTAACCTGAGCGTGTTTGATGCTGATGATATTGAAAATAAACTGTCTAGAAAAATCTTCATTGGGAATAGCGATACACCGGTAGCTATTATAACAACCAATATTAATGGCAACGAAGTACAAGCAGAAAATCTTGAATTGGACAACGGCACAGTAATTGACAATGTTATCAAGGTAAACCGAGCTGACAATATTAGTTTCGATGCCGATAAAGCCATTAACACTGATGGAACAGCTCGTCGTCTACTATACTCTTGGAATATTAATGCAAATGATAAGCAAGCAACAACTAAGCAAGTAAGCTATAAATTTACAGAACTTTCTCAAGGCACTGAGCCTTATGTAGCCAAACTTAAAGTAACCAATGAACGTGATCCGTCACAGGTTGGTGAAGATTCAGTTAATATTATGGTAGTAGGGGAGCAGCCAACGCTTCGTTCACTAACAGCTGTTGCAGCTGGTTCAGGTAATACTACTCCAGTCCAGGTTAAATTGACTGCAGTTGGCGCCGAAGACGAAGACGGCCAAGTAGTTCAATATAAATGGTGGTATTACAATGCTGATGGCGTTCCATCCCCAGATGAACGCAAAGGACTTCAAATTACTACAGTTCCAACAGCCACTTTGACTCTCGGTACTAATGGTGAAGAAGGTCAAAAGAAGCGTTATCGTTTCGGTGTTGAAATGACTGATAATGATAATATCACTGTGTCAACTGACAGCCAAAATGAAGTCAGCCGTTTGAATATCATTCCTCCACAGATTGAAGTTGTAAATGGCCCAAACAAGGCTCCAATCTCTAAATTCACTGTAGACAGAACCAGCATCAATCTTGGCGAATCTGTGAACTTTACCTCTTCTTCAACTGATCCAGATAAGGGTGGCTCAATCAAAGAATATCGTTGGGATTTCGGTGACGGTACCAAGGGAGAAAACAAATCTAGCGTTAGCCACACATATAAGAAAGCCAATGTTGATGGTTACAGAGCTAAGCTCACAGTAATCGATAATAATTCATCTGAAGCAACTTCAGATCCAATTAGAATCTTTGTTGATGCTAATGCCGAGCCACCAGTTGCTGCTTTTACTATTGATCAAACTGTTGGCTCTAAGAGCGTTAAATTCAAGAATACATCAACTGCAGACAGCGCGGCAGGTTCTAAGCTTAAGAAATATTCTTGGGACTTTGACATCGTCAGCGACTCTAATGGTGACGGCAAAAAAGATAATGACATAGACTCGGGTGATCAAAATCCTTCTTATACTTATCCAAACTTTGGTATTTACAGGGCTAAATTGACAGTAGAAGACGATCAAGGGCAAAGTCGTTCAATCACGAATTTTGTTAATGTTAAACCTGCTGCTCCTTCGGTTAAGCCAACTGGCACAACGACTAATACAAATTCTTCTACTAAATCTTCCAGTTCTTCCAGCAAAACTGTTGGTGCCAACCTCTTTGAAGCAAGCACAAAAGTAGATACTGGACTTTTATTAGCAAGTATTGGGGCGTATGCTATACTCTTCCTGGTTTCCAGAAAGAAGCAACAAGACAATAAAAATAAAATCAAATAACATGGAAAATCCGATCAATCCAACTCAGCCGCCTGTTCAACCACAGCAGCCACAGGTGCCAGTGCAACCTAATGCATCAGTTGCGCCTCAACCACAGCAACCAGTTCAACCACAGCAACCAGTTCCACAGCCGGCCGCGACACTAAATAACGGCACATCGAGCACTCTGCCAATGCGTCCACAACCGCAAATGGGTGGAGTCCCTCCAAGACAGCCAGTTCGTCCACTTCAAGGACAACCAGGTGGTCCAAGCCCACGTCGTTTGATTCTCGGCTGTCTCGGTTTTTTCTTCTTCTCAATAATTCTTTTCATAATCTTCGTAATTGCCTTCGTTAGCCAAACTTCAGCTACTGGTCAAAATGGCTTAGCTGCAGCGCTCGGTGTGGACGCCGTACAATTAACTAATTCACTCATTCTGCTTACCAATCTAATTTTTGGCTTGGTAGTAATGGTGACGTTCTTCATTTCAGTATTCGGTCTCTTCCGTGCGGGCATGGCTCCGAAGACAGATGCGCCAGCCAGATCTAGAGGATATCGCCAGGCTGGTATTTCAGGAGTAATTTTCCTGATCATGATTTTGCTCTGGGTTTTTATTTATATCTATCTCAGCGGCAAACAGGTTAAAATAACACCTCAAGCTTCTCAAACTCAGGGGATTGTTACTGTTCCTGATGTGACAACTAAACTTACAGCTCCAGTCGATGTTAAATTCGATGCGACTAAAATTCCTTACAATCCAAATCGTATTGAAATAACTTTCTATCAATGGGATTTCGGAGATGGTTCATCTTCAACTAGCCCAACTGTTACTCACACTTATCGTGATATCGGTCAGTACAATGTCAAATTGTCAGTCACTGCTAGAGATAAGCAAACCAATGAAACTCTTACTCAAAGTTTTGAAAAATTAGTTACTGTTTCTGAAGCTAAAATTCAGGCTGCAATAGTAGCGACTCCAGAATCAGGACCAGCTCCTCTTACAGTTCAGTTTGATGCCAGCTCTTCAGTTTCACCAAACGGCCAAATCACTACTTACGAATGGGACTTTAAAGGGCAAAACAGTTTCCGAGATGCTACTGGCGTAAATACTGAATTTACTTTTGATAGAGAAGGTTCATACAAAGTAAGTCTTCGTGTTACAGATAATACTGGACAATCAGCAACTATTGATCAAACCGTCACAGTTGGAGGTCCAGATGTTCCTACTCCAGTTATCGACATACCTTCAGATAGCGGCAAATATTTCGTTGGTAAACAATATACTTTTCTTGGCGAAAAATCTGCTTCACCAAATGGCGAAATTAATAAATATGAATGGGATTTTGGTGATGAATCCCCTAAAGCCAATACTCGTACAGCAACACACACCTACAAAACAGCAGGCCTTTACGAAGTAATTCTTTCAGTCACAGATAAAACCGGTAAGCAGGCTCAGTCTAGCCAAAAAATTACTATTGAAACTCAAGAATCAGCTCCAATAGCAATCATTTCTACAGACCCGGCCCTTGGTGAAAAAGATAAATCATTAAGCGGCCAGGCACCATTCGAGGTAAGTTTTGACGCTTCTAAATCTGTTGACTCAGATAACAATATCGTTGAATACAAATGGGATTTCGATGGCGATAACAAAGTGGATGCCGCCGGCACTACTGCCAACTACGTTTACAAAACTCCTGGTTCATACAACGCAACATTGACTGCTATAGACGCGGCCGGGAATGAGTCCAACGCAGTTCTGGTAATCAAGGTTGCCGCTCAGGATTTAACAGCTCGCGTTACTGCTGATAAGGTAGAAGGTACCACTCCACTTACTGTAACTTTTGACGCTTCATCTTCAACTTACCCAGACGGCCAAATTACTAGTTATGAATGGGATTTCGGCGATGGCTCAGCCAAACAAATTGCTGCTTCTCAAATTAGTTATAAGTACCAAGCAATAGGTACTTTCACTGCCACTGTAATTGCCAAGGCTTCAGATGGTAAAACTAGCAAAGCTGATATTGTCATCAATGTTCGTCCAATTTCTCTACAAGCTTGTTTCACACCAAGTCTTGAACAGGGTCCAGCCCCACTCACTGTGGATTTAGACCCACGTTGCGCAGAAGGTGCAGTAGCGAAATATCTCTGGGATTTCGGCGATGGACAAACTTCTAGAATTCGCAAACCTTCTCACACTTTTGACAAACCAGGTTCATACAAGGTAACTTTGGAAGTGTCCGATGCCCAGAATGTAGTTAACACATTCAGTAAAGACATTCTCGTCACTGGAACTGTTCAATAAAACCAATCAAATGAAAGTAAAAACAAGAGAACTCTACGCCAAAATCTTTGCTGTACTGATAATTCTATTAATGATTTTTCAGGTCTTACTACCATTATTTAATAGCACTACGCCAAAGACAACTACTGCCGATATCACCTCTTCTACATCAGCCCAGCCCGCTACTGGCACCCCTATCAATATAGGTAACTAAACTAACTCAAGAAGCCCTCTCGTCATCGAGAGGGCTTTTTTGAGTTTTATTTATATCTCTTCATTAAGACATTTAACCCACCATAGAAAAAGACAGGTTTAAAGGTCTCTTTATTCATGTCTTTCTTGAGTCTGTTAAATCTCCAATTAAAATAAGTCACATCGGCATCTGAATAATTTTTATACCAGGCCTCATCAGTCAATTTGGCAAAAGCATTATAAAGTTCTGGAGTAATTTTTTTATCCTGCAATTTTGCAGATACCCAGTTCATCATTGTTTCTAAACGTAAGGCTACTGACAACTTGTTTTTGAATTGCAAGTTACGATCTTTTAGTAAGTTAGAATCAAGTGGTATGAGTTTAATATTTCTCTCGTCCAACATACTGAAATTGAAATCACCCGTATTGTACATTTCTGCAAAACTACCTTCTTGAGACTCTGAGCCAAGCTTTATCATCAATTTACCTTGATCAGTCAAAGTATCATTAGGGAAAAGCTTAATAATGAATTTTTTGGTTAAATTTGTTCTGAAATCAAAGTTTATTTTAGCCGATGGCGTCCCGATGTCGCCGGAATCGCTGGTCAACACTTCATTAGATCCTACATTGATAGGGGAGGCCACTGTAATGGTGCCTTCTACAGCTTCAATACTTCCCGTGTAATGCACAGCTTTAGTAACACAAGCTGCATAAGTTCTTTCCGACGACTTGTTTTTGTTACAAGCAGCGCCTGGTCCTATTTTTACCATTAAATAAAGAGGAGATTTAGCCAAGATGTCCGCAGGCTTTACACTAGCAGAAGGGGAGCCAGCCAGGGCTAAGTTGCCAAATAACACACTTCCCAGAATCATCGCAGCCAACATTCTATTTTTCATTTTGTCTTAGTTAATAATCTAGAAAAATTCTAACGGTACTATCCTTTGTTGACAATCAATTTTTATTTGTTAAATTAGTTCCACTACAAACACTACGACCATTTTCAAGCATAGGGGATTGGCCAAGTGGTAAGGCATCGCCCTTTGGAGGCGACATGCGGGGGTTCGAATCCCTCATCCCCTGCCAAGATAGACGAATTTGCTCAAGCTGTGCGTTTGAGCCTTTTGTTATGCCCTCTATCTCTGGTTCTAAGGCAAGATATTCATTTTCAAGCTGTTTATACTCTTTTTCAATCGGGATCAACCATTCATGGGGTTGTAGATCTAGCTTTCTGTCTAGAATAGAAAATTTCGAACCAAACCCACAAAGTATTGTTCGCTTCTGTTCAAAGCCTCCATTATTAAAATGATAAGCGGCATAGGTTATAAACTCAAAGGTCTTTTCAGTTAATTCTAGCCAGTTTTCTGCTCTTTTCTCAGTATCTCCAAGCTCTTCTTTAAGTTTCGCCATTTTATCTTGAAGGTCTTTTTTCTCCTTCAAATACTCATTGTCGTTAATCAGCTCTCTGTATCGCATCTGGGTTAGGCTGTCTATTTCTCTTTGAATTTGTAAAATGCTTCCAGCCTGCATTTCTTGGATTTTACTTCTTTGGGCAATTTCAATGTCATTGTTTTTGTTAAGCATTTCTAAAGCCCAATCCTTAAATTTTGGAAGAATAGTATATTTATCCATTTCTGCCTTCATCATTTTTGAAAGCTCTCTTTCTTCTATGGAGCGTTGTTTACAGCTTTTGTCTTTATTGTGAGTGCAGTGGTAAAAAGTATATTCTTTCAATTCACCTGTGGATTTAAGCCTTTTGTCTTTGGTTTCTGCTGTAACTGAACCCTGACATTCTCCGCAAATTAACAATGGTTTATAACAAAAATCGTATTGCTTAGCTCTTGGATTTCCTTTACTTCCAAGTAATCTTTGCACTCGGTCATATTCTGCAATCGTTACCATCGGTTTATGAGTTCCCATAGTCCAACTACCATCTTGTTGTTTGATCTGACCACAGTAGAATCTGTTTGTGAACATTTTATAAATTCCACTACGACTCAAAATCTTTCCACCAAGTTTTTTGGATTTTGGGGTACGATATCCCCATTCATTATTTAACTTCTCAAGTATTTGAGGTGGTGAAAAATTGCCAGTGAGCATTAAGTCCCAACATTTTCTAAGCAGGGGAAATCTTTTTTGGTCTACATTAATTGTTTTCATCCCTCTTGGGCTTTCATAGTCATTTGTCCACCCTTGGCATGCTTTGTTTGGTCTAACCCCCATTTTAAGTTTCGTCCCAAGCCCTCTTTTAACATCTTTACTTAATTTGGATGAGGAATATTGCGACTGCGATAGCGCCATTTGAAGCATCATAACTCCTTCGGGTGAATTATCGAAGTTGTAGGAACCGAATTTTAAATCTTTGATGATTCCAGTCCTTATAAAATAAGTTATTGTTGCAGCATCAATTTCATTTCTTGATAGTCTCTCTGGATGCCAAGCCACAATGCCGTCAGCCTCTCCTTTCTTTATACGATCAATCATATCTTGGAAAATCGGCCTTTCATAAGGTTTAAAGGCACTTTTACTCTCTTCCAAAGTGTCAACAATGATTATGTTAGGATAGATGGAGTTTATTTTCTCCTTCTGTGAGCTGATAGAAAGTACTTGCCTCTCTTCTGATTCAGTCGACTTTCTTGCGTAGAGAAAGTATTTGAATTGCTTTGTGAATTCCATAATTGAGAATATTAGGTTGTGGAAACGCCCAAGGAGGGCGGTTCTGGATGATCCAATTCAACCGCACAAGGCAATCAATTTGGCAGAACCGCCCATGACTGAGCGCAAGCCTAATTTGCCTTGTTTACTTGCTTTCGAATTGGATCATCACTTTGACTATAGATCGTTACCGCCCAAAAATCTACATTTTTTGATTCTCCTTGATAGCTTCGGCCATAACTTGCTTGATCTCTTCTTTGGTAAAGCTAAACTTACCCTCAATTTCTTTTCCTCCTAATTTGATTTTCTTTACTATGTCGATCTGTCTATCCTCTTCAATATGCCCGTAGCCATAAGATCCAAACGTAGTACCAGTATTTTCATGGCCAAGGTTTTGACTAATAGCCTTCTTCTCTTCTTCAGTTAGTCTGGTTTTAGCGAATTCCTTAACGACTAAATGCCTAAAGGTGTGGGGGTGATAATAAGGCACTTCTGCATCAATAAAGCGTTTTTGGAATATCTTCCTTGCGGAACTTGAGCTTTGCCAGAAAATCGGTTCGACTTCACCAGTATTGAAATAAGAGATGTTTTGTTCTCCGTTTTCAATTATTCCTCTTGGAAAAATCGGGTCTTTAGACGTAAAACCCTTAAGCTTTAAATATCTATACCAATCGACAAAGTAGGTGACAGCCTGTGAATACTCAATAGGGAAAAAGGTTGTTATTATGTGTTTTGAGAACTTGGTTTTAACGCCAAACTTTGGATTTTGATCGACCGTCAAAGTGTCTTCACTAAAGGCCATCATCGGTAAGCTGTAGATGGCCGAAATTCTCGCACCAGTAAGCAAGGTGAAGCAAATTAACGCTCTGTCCCGTCTGTCAACATCACTGCCAATTTTGATTTGTTCAATAACCTTTATTACTTCTTCCATTGATGGAATTTCACGTTTGTTTGGCTGAATAGCAATTCGGGTTTCCTTTTTAGAGAGCGACAAATGTTCAACAACGGCCTGATTGATTTTTGATTTGTAGTGTGGTTGCATGGACAACCAGTCAAAGAAACCTTTGAGCCTTCGTAAAACGTTATAAATATAAGTTAGTGATAGGGCTTCATCTTTTCTGTTTGTACGGTTTCTGATCCAATCTTTAAAAGCTCTGGTCTGTTGTTTGCCGAAGCTTGTAAAATCTTTGTTGTCTGTACATTCTTGCCAGAGTAAAATACCCCGTTCGTACGCATCAATAGAATCTTTTGAGAAACCTTTGACCTCTTTGAGATAAAGAAAATATTGTTTCTTCATAACCTCGTTTTGGAATGATTTTTGCATAGTAATAATTTGTTGAATGAATAAAGTTGAGAATTGCGACATTTAGATGTTGCGGAAAGTAATCAATTAATCCTTTTGGATCCCCTTCAAAGAAGTCTGGCTACTGAGCCACTACACTCTTTACATGTTGCGGATATTATTTCCTGACTCCTGTTGTTAGAGCCTATAGTTTTACCTGTTTTGTCTGTTTTTTCTGACCCACGTTTTGCTAAAACTGCCTTTCGACAATGTAAGCAATAAAACTCATTCCAGTTTAGTTTTACTTGTTTAACTTCTCTTTTAGCTTTGAGAAACAACATAAGGTCATTGCCCATAACTAGTTTCGGGGTTTTGCTTGTATCAAGCAGTTCTAATCCCTCTTTAAACCATCGGAAAATAGTTTTTCTGTTCACTTTGAGTAAGTGACTTATTTCCTGTGTGGTGTAAGCGGTTTTACCTCTGATTCTAGATAAGTTGTATTTCATGAATTACTTTGGTTAAAGTCTAATATTGAAAGTTGTTTGTTTGCTTCTAGGATTTGAGGCTTTGGAATCGGTCGATAGATAGCTTTCATCATCTCAAGTAAGTAGATTGCTTTTACTTGCGCTTCTTGTTCACCTAAATCTAGGTGAAATTGCTCTTTCCAAAGCCTTTGAAAACCCTTGAGGTCTTCTGGTTCGATCTTCATATCCGTCTGTCGTTAGTCCTTTCGAGGGTGGCCTTGTATTCATTCAGAAGTGTCCTTGCGTTAAGCAATAGTCCATCATCCCAATAGAGTTCGATTGCATGTTTGAGTGATTCGGCTCCATGGAAGGTAAAGTATGCTTTTCCTGATCGCATATAACGACGGCTTTGCAACTTAAAACCTTTAGTAATTAAGGCACTTGCTAGCGCTTTGTCATAAGTGACAAAAGGAAGTGATTGAGATTGAGACATAATTTTGTGTGATTAGGGATTATAAGTCCCAATGCGCACTGGTTTTTGTCGAGAAATTTATTCTCAACAAAAAAGGTAAGCTTACGATCTGAAGCTTACTAAGGATTGAATCTAAAATCGGTCTCGGATTTATCTTAAAAGTCTCGGAAAAGTCCTAAGATTATACGGGGTTTCGCATGATGTAGGCATTATTGCCATCAGAGTCCTTGGTAGTTTTGAATATTTCGTCGATTATTGCTGGTTTGTTGGAGTCATTCTTAATCTTGTTCTTTTGTTTATGAGAAAGCTTTTGTGCATCATCTTCGTATTCTTTGCCAGTTTTTTTATAGATATGTCCCTTAATTCTTTGATGTGAAACTGGTTCATTGAAATTCCCCCAAAGTAACTCTACAAAATTGTATTCAGCTGTTGAGGGCGTAACGGTAGCTATTGTTTGACCATTTACAATCAAATCACCATTCTTTGTCGAGAAGATCACATTCCTAAAACCATTGATTAACGATGCATCAAAATACTGTGTATCAAATATGAGTTTGGCTTTCTTGAAGCTAACCAGTTCTTTTAATTCTACTAAAAGCAGTTCATGGGCGCTTTCTAATGTTGAAATCTCCTGCTTACTGGTAAAAATGACATAACGCCTAAGGTCACTTGGAAGTTTTTTTATAAAGCCTAAAGCGTCATCAAAGTTTCTTCCATGGTAGTAATAACAGTTGTGGCGGGTGTCATCTTTGGAAAATCCTCCAATCTGCCAAAGGCCATCGACATTCATCTTTTCAATATTCGCCTCAATTTTGAGTTTTAAGCTGAGCTGTTGTAAGAAAGCTTCATTATCAAAGTTCCATGTCGTAACCTCCTGTAAAGAAAGGTAATTGCGTGCTGTGTCCTCGTACGGACAAAGGTAGTATGCCTTTCCGTCCTCAACTTTGACGGGCAAAAAATGGTCATTATCACAACTTTTACAAAGTATCTCTTTTAAATCGCTACCTCGGCATAAAATACCCAAATCTTTCAGGTCTTTTATATCCTTGTCTTCCAATAAATTGCCAAGATGGCATTCCTGAAAGCAATCTTGATAATTGTGTAGTTGCCCTAAAAAGTAAGTGAAGTCTTTTTTCATTTAAAACATGTCTAATGCCCATCTTTTCAAAAGCTCCCGAACTTTTAGGTCAATTTCTCGCTCCTTCAAATCGCAACCATTTGGATAACTAATAGTTGTTGTCACTCTTGGAATTCGTCCCTTGCGAGGTTGTTTAAAGATAATTTCAATTTTAAACTGAGTGACCATATAATCAAACAGATTGATGTTCATTCTTTTTAAACTTTCCAGCATTGGGTCTTTCCCAATTCCAGCAATGTTTCCAATATCAATAGATAGGCGAGACTTAGTGGAATTATGAAATAACCTTAATCCCTTTAAAACTACACTTTCAATTAAGTCATTAGCCTCAATTGGAAAATTCAACGATTCAAGGTTTTTGATGCGGTCAAAATCATACCGAATTGCATCTTGGATATTAGGTGTTTCTTTTAGAAGGTGTTGTATAAAAGCTTCCTTTAGCTGTTGGATTCTCTTTTTTCCACCCTTAGCCTTTACTTCCAGAATCCCTTCCGCTGGTCGATACAAGAAATAAACCATAAACACTGGCTTCCTTGGTGTTTTGTTGTTTAGCGCACCTTGTTTAAAAGTGATGTCATTGATCAGGAAGTCTTCAATAAATGCGATGAAAGCCACCCGACCTTTCTTTTCAAAGTGCTTTATTTTCAGATTCTTCCCTTTGTATTCCTTGGCATAAATTTCCTTCAAACCAAGTTCCAAGTCAGCTATGTTTAACATTATTTGATCATAGCTTTTTGAAACTGTTTTTTCTGCTCGCCACCCCTGCATATTGTCTATGTTGTAATCGTCGAGGGTAGCGGTAAACAGCGAATAAAAATTAAGATAAAAATACATCCCTCTCTCTTTTGAATTTTTTAGCTTTTGAAAACCTGCCTCATTTACATCAAAGCCTTGTTCAATCGCTCTGTTTAACAAAGTTTCGGAAGCTGTTTCCGTTCCCATTTCGTCAATTTCCCAAACATCCAGCCAAAAACTATCTCTCTTGTCCTCAGATTCTTTTTCAAGAGTCTGCATAAATTCCTCTGCCAGTTCTTCACTAGTCTCCTCAGCTTCGGTTTTAAATTCAATGTCTTTATGTTTAGCGTACTGAGTTAGTAGATCAGGGCTAACTTTCATCAAAAATGAAAGTGGATCAAAACTTGCGGTTGCCATAGTGTGTTCTTGTGTTGATTATGCGGTTGCTGTCTTTGTGAATTTAAAGTAACTTATGTGGGGTTAAAATTCAATCTATATGAACCAAGAGACTTTGCCAGACATTTTGACAATGAAGCAGGCCTGCACGCTCCTCAACTGTCATCCAAATACTTTGAGGAACTGGGAGAAACAGGGGATTGTTGAGTGTATTCGTTTTGGAAAGCGAGGAGATAGACGATTTAAAAAAGAAGAAATCTTGAAGTTAATAGACAAGAAAATTTAAGCTATCAATTTAAAACCATCTTATGAAACGAACCTTATCAAAATTGACCAAGATAGAGTTGAGAGAAGTTTGGGAGCACGAAGCCCTTGATTTTACAAATTGGCTTGCGCAGAAAGAGAATCTCGATGCCCTAAGTGCAGAAATAGGGGTCGATATAAAATTAATTAAAACTGAAGCAAACGTTGGAAAGTTCAATGTTGATATTCTTGCAGAGGAGGAAGCGTCAGGAAGAAAAATTATTATAGAAAACCAGCTTGAAGACACAAATCATGATCATCTGGGGAAAATCATCACCTATGCTTCGGGGTATGATGCGGAAATAATTATATGGATAGTTAGAGATTTTCGGGATGAGCATCAGAAAGCTGTTGAATGGCTGAATGAACATACGGACGAGGATATAAATTTCTTTTTAATTAAAATCGAACTTTGGCAAATTGAAGGTTCAAACCCAGCTCCAAAATTTGAGATTATAGTGAGTCCGAATGAGTGGGCAAAAGCAATAAAAACCAGCCCAAGCAATGGGGAACTGACTGATACCAAATTACAACAATTGGAATTTTGGAAGAAGTTCAAGAGTTACGTACAGGCAAATGATACGAGAATGCGCTTACAGACTCCACGTCCCCAACATTATTATGATGTAAGCATGGGGAGTGCAGATGCCCATATTGATCTGATTGTTGATTCAAAGGAAAACTTGATTCGTTGTGGAATTTATATAAGCAAAAACAAAGATCTGTTTAATTTTTTGCGTGACAGGAAGGTTGATATTGAAAAGGAACTTGGAGAATCAGCTGAATGGGTAGATGCAGCGGTTGCCTCCCGTATTAAGATTAAGAAACAAGTCTCGGATGTTTTTGATCAGGCTGAAGCTGAAAAATACTTCGCTTGGCTTTATGAAAAGACAGTTTTGTTTCAAAAGGTGTTCGACAAATACTTCAGGGAGTTTAAAAATCTAAAAAAATAATCATAATCAAGTGTATTATGAAAAATGAAAGAATCACAGAAAACATAGTTCGAGAGAGACTGAGAAATCTGCATTATTACGATACAGAAGGGATTTTAGTTGAAGAGCAAAAAAGTGTTATCGAAGAAGTAAAAAGATTACTGAAAGGAGCAAGCAAGACTGGTGGTACTGGCAGTGGCTACCCTGAGTTTTTAATCTCATTGCAAGCTACACCAGATTTTATCGTTATTTTTGAATGCAAAGCCGATTTAAAAAGTCATAAATCAACAAATTTAGACAAACCAAAGGACTTCGCCGTTGACGGAGCCTTGCACTATGCACGAAGCCTTTCTAAGTCTTTTAATGTGATTGCTGTTGCAGTTAGCGGGCAAAGTGAATCAGAACTTAAAATCTCTACTTTTCTTCATGCGAAGCAGGCGGGGAATCCTAAGCCGTTGACGAACAAAGATGGGAAATTGATTGATACAATTATTACGATTGATGATTACATTAAGCATGGTACATTTGATCCTGAAGTTGCTCAAAGCAGACATGAAGATTTAATGTCATTTTCTCGAGAATTACATGATTTTTTAAGAGATCATGCAAGAATTACCGAAAGTGAGAAACCTTTAATTATAAGTGGGACATTGATTGCTCTAAAGAATAAGGCTTTTGTAAAGAGTTTCGATGCTTATTCGCCAGATGAGTTACAAAAAGAGTGGATGAGGGTCATTAAAGAAGAATTTAAAAAAGCTGGAATCCCCAACTCTAAGGAATACAGCATGACACAACCGTTTTCTTCCATTGCTGTACATCCTGAATTAGGTAAACCTACAAGTAAATATCCGCGCGGAATACTCTACGAGATTATAAAAATGTTAAATGATAAGGTGTGGCCATTTATTAGTATCTATCATGATTTTGATGTAGTAGGTCAATTTTATGGCGAATTTTTAAAGTATACGGGTGGAGACAAGAAAGCTCTAGGTATTGTTCTTACACCTCGCCACATCACAGAGTTATTTTCACTTTTGGCAAACGTACAAAAAGACAGCAAGGTTTTAGATATTTGTGCTGGTACAGGTGGCTTCCTTATTTCTGCCATGTACCAAATGTTCAAACAATCGAGTTCTGAAGAAGATAAACAAAAAATTAAAAGTGAAGGACTGGTTGGCGTTGAGCAGCAACCCAATATGTATGCATTAGCGGCAAGTAACATGATCTTGCGTGGAGATGGTAAGGCAAATTTACATCAAGGTAGCTGTTTTGATGAAGGTATAACCCAAGCTTTAAAAAATCATAAGTGCAATATAGGGATGATCAATCCTCCCTATGCCCAAGGTGATGAAGACCTTCATGAGCTAGTGTTTGTGAAACACATGCTTGATTGCCTTGTTAAAGGTGGCATAGGAATTGCTATTGTGCCAATGTCTTGTGCAATATCGCCACATCCAAGAAGAGAAGAACTTTTAAAACACCATACACTTGATGCTGTCATGTCTATGCCTGATGACCTTTTTTATCCTGTGGGAACAGTTACTTGTATAATGGTATTTAAAGCTCATTTGCCTCACGAGCAAAGTGATCAAAAAACGTGGTTTGGCTACTGGAAAAATGATGGTTTTCAAAAAACCAAACATCTTGGAAGAATTGACCTCAACAAGAAATGGATAGCAATTCGTGATAAATGGGTTGAATTATATCGCAACCGTGATGATGAAGCGGGTTTGAGTGTGAAACAAAGGGTGACACCACAAGATGAGTGGTGTGCAGAAGCATACATGGAGACAGATTACTCCACTCTTACAAAAGAGGATTTTGAAAAAGTTGTGAAAAAGTATATGGTCTTCAAACTTCTTAATGATCTCGATTAATATGATCAAGATTTCGGATCTCTTTAAAGTGAAATATGGCGTTAACCTTGAGCTTAATCAACTCAAGTTATCATCAAATGGCATTAACTTTGTTTCAAGAACAGCAAAAAACAATGGTGTTTCTGCGAGAGTAAAAATGATGCCTAATGTTGAACCTATACCCGCTGGGACGATTAGTGTTGCTGGTGGGGGATCTGTAATGGAAAGCTTTCTTCAAACAAAACCATATTATAGCGGCCGAGATTTATATTATCTTACACCACTCATTGAGCTAACAGATCAACAAAAACTGTTTTATTGTGCGTGTCTAAGAGCAAATAAATATCGGTTCAACTATGGTAGACAAGCTAACCGAACATTAAAAGATTTGAGAATTCCTTCCTTAGAAGACATTCCAGATTGGGTAAATAAAGAAGACATCACTCGCTTTGATAACGCCAAAGTGCCATTTACATATGGAGTAATGAAAAGCTTTGATGTTCGTAGTTGGAAAGAGTTCGATTATGAAAGTATTTTTCAAATTAAAAAAGGGAAACGTCTAACTAAACTTAATATGATCGTAGGGGACACTCCCTATATTGGGGCTATAGATTCAAACAATGGCTATAGACAATTTATTCAACAAAAGCCTATTCATGATGGAAATACCATCACCGTAAGTTATAACGGATCTGTCGCTGAGGCTTTTTATCAGCCACAACCATTTTGGGCGACAGATGATGTGAACGTTCTTTATCCCAAGTTTCAGATGAATAAATATTGTGCACTTTTCCTATGTACTGTGATACGTAAGGAAAAGTACCGTTTTAACTACGGTCGCAAGTGGCATATGGAGCGTATGAATGTTTCTAAAATTAAATTACCTGTAGCAAAAGATGGCCAGCCTGATTTTGAGTACATGGAAAACTACATCAAAAGTCTTTCCTTCAGCAGTCAAATATAGAAATTACTGACAGTGTATGTAGGGTTAGATTGTGTTAAGTCATAGTAATCAAAGGTGCAAATAAGGCAGTTATTATGAGGTGGCATAAAGAACAAAACATTGTTTGTTTCACTAAAACAGAACTTGAGTCTCTATTTAAGGAAGCCAAGCAACTTGAAATCCTAAAAGCTCTCAAGGAAAGGAGGCTTTCTTTTGATGATCTAGCTAACAATAATGATTTGAAGAATGAAATTGTTGACTCTATTGTGTTGAAGTCAGGCAAGGACAAAGACGAAGTTGAAATTTTTGTCGTTTCCAATATGTTGCCAGATTTTTACGATAACGAATGTGAGATCTGTTTCTCTCTAAGAGACGGTTTCAATCTGGCCAAAGATCCTATTAAAAGCCTTTCTGATCTGAAGGTAGCCATTAAAGAGAAGTCAGATGTAGATTTTTGGATTTTAAAGGGTGGATTTAGAGCCTTTCAGCTCAAACGATACAGAGAAGAATTAACGAACGATGCGTTGTTGAGCTTTATTAAAAAAAAAGTTGCTTAAGTATGGCAATAATCTTGGTAATACAAACCTGCTTATTCTGCTACAAACACAGGATGGGCAAGGTTTGAAAATAAATTTTGAAGCAATGAGTGAAGAAATAGCCAAGTTGGCCTTAGCTTTCAGTGGGACTATTTTAGTTTGGTTTAATGAAGAAGATCAATTTGATGTAATCGTAGAGGTATATCCAGAGTTTTGCGCACGAAAGCTTCCCAAAGACACAAATTTAATATGAAAACCTATGCTACCTGAAAAAGCCATAACTGAATTCATCGAAATCTACGAAAAGAAGTATGGCAAAAAGCTATCTAGAGAGGAGGCTTACGACCAAGCCACAAATTTGTTTAACTTTGTAAAAGTCATTTATGATGGTGAACTTGAAGAAAGACGTCGAAAGGCAAAATTAGCAGACTTGCCAGAGGGGTATCATTTGGATGACGGAAAGACCTACACTTGTCCAATTTGTCACGCAAACATCCAAAATCAAACCACTTGGTATGACAAAAACGGCAACAAGTGCCTTAATTGCCAGAACGCTTTAAATAAGAAGATTATACCTTCGTCAGTCTGCCATGATAAGGATTCTTGGTATTCTCTCCATGAATTTGAGTATTATTTTAATATCAAGGCTAGTACAGTTAGGAGACTAGTAAAAAGAGGTCAGTTAAAAACAAGGGTCATTAAGTCAGAATTCGGCGATCCATATTTCTACATTTTTTTAATCAAAGACAATAAAGGAATTATCCCGCCGAAGCCTGAAAGCTACATTGTAACTGACGAAAAAGGCAATTCCCATATTGAGTATAAAAAAGATGATATTTCTAGGCTTATGATGCTTATAGAGGAGGCAAAGGATCTAAAAACTACAAAGCTAAAGAAGTCTTTGCAAACAAACTAAATTCAGTACTATGGGTTAGGATCAAGGTTCTAACTTTATCCACGACTCTCTGCCAAGTAATACAGTTTTTTCCAGATAGTCAGTTCATTATCGTTAAACACTAAAGAACTGAGGTAAAACTATCTATATGGATTGACACTTTTTTCTTTTTTCAAAATATATTCAACTGCATCTTGACCCATGGCGTTTTCCTCTTGATGTACATGTCCTATCGCGTATACTATCAATAAATCTGCTCTATCCATATTGTTGATAAATTTCTTTGGGATTTGTTGGATTAAATATAGGAACATATCGATTGTTGAAGTATTTTGTTCAAGCAATTTAGTAATAATTCTTGTTCCCAGCTGACTGTTTAGGGCAGGTATATAAGGACAGTCTAATATAGCTCTTGCTTTATCCGAATTCCCTTTAAAAATAAGCATAAGAACTTCTGAGCAAATGCCTGGATTTGAAGTGAAATTATTAACTGCTGAAATTAAATATTTGGCATCTACAAAGTTTTTTTCAGCATTACTGCTATCAGCCAGCTTATTCAAGTAGTCTTCAAAGGCAGTCCATAAGGATAGATCAGCTTTAAAATTATATTTCATAAAGTGACTAACATCTTGATAGGTCATGTAGTCTTCTTCCATTTTATTTGCCTGACCAATCCTATCAAAAAATGGCTTTGTTGTAGGCACGTTAGCATTATTATAAATATCTTTAAGCTTTTCATCACATTTAGCCATGATTTGTAGCAGCTTATTTTTTTCTTCTTCTCCTAAGTACAATATTGGCTCATCATCAGTAAACACGTTCATTACTGCTGTTCTAAGTCTTGCTATTAGACTCTGTGCTTTTTTGTCCGGAGGTGAAACGGCATATTCCGCATATTCTTTTGTCGAGAATTTCTCGATTTGTCCAACAGATTTATGCTTTTTTTTCATAAATTTTCTTATTACAAGCTCATCTTTACATTATATCTAAAATGACAATATCAATCAACTCTTGTCAACAAGCTCTTTTCATCGTATTATCATTTCGTGCTTGACATGATTCGCTTCTTTATGGAAGCGGTCGACAAGCCGATCTGTACCTCTCTCTGCCAACTGGCGTAGCACCGCAGTATCGATTGGAGGTCATACAACCCGAATGCGTTCGCATCCTCAACACAACCCTCAGCCCAGGATCATCACAACTCCCCGTGAGCCTGGCCCCGATCCCCGTCCCAAAAGGCGTCGCTCCACGGAGCCGCTGTCGAAGGAGACCGTAGATCAAGCTACCGAAGTACAGAAGACTATTCAGCCCGCCACGGCCAAGTCCAAGCCTCGCAAAGGCAAGACCTGTGGCTCCAGCAAGCCGCGCTATGTGCTCACAAAAGCACTTCTGCGCCTGGCCCTGGAAGAAGGGCTACATCAACTGGCCCAGGAGCGTTCCGAGAACGACAAGGTCACCACTGAGTTGTCTCGCCCTCCCAAGAAGGAGCAGGAGTACCACGAAGCCTTCCTCGAGGCTGCCAAGCCCGAAGAATTGCAAGATGAGAACGAACCTTGTGTGGTCAGCATTGTTCTCCTCCCCAACGGGGAAGAAGAGCTTGTCTATCACACCAAGGACGGTCCTCAAGTCCCCACCAAACCTGCCAAGACTCTCGACCAGATCATGAACGAGCGCAAGCTCCGGAGAATCATCGAGACGTCTATGTCCAGCAGGGTTACCATCAACGTCGGCGACCTATTGGCCGCTGCCATGAAAGATCCGAGGCTCAAGAAACTCATCGAAGAGACTACTTCTCCCGCCCTCAAGCCTCAGCGTGTCGAGAGCAGGGCGGCCGGTGGTACAAAGAGGAGGACTATTAACAATCGTCCACTTCTCACCAGCAGTCATACCGTCATGAATCGAGGGAAAAACAGGATACACTAGTTCGGTTCCGACCGGCACTTCAGAACAGCGAATTCTGAAGTGCCGGTCAAAACCTTTTATCTTTCAACTCTTACTAATTTAGGTAGGCCTTTTTCATCGATTTCAGTTACTTGGAAGAAATAAGGCTTACCAGTTTCTAATTCTAATTCTGGAATTTTTTCATCAGCAATATTTTCAATCATTTTAATCAAGGCCCGATTTGAGTTTCCATGAGCTACAACCACTAGATTTTTTCCGGCTGCCAAAGAGGGAAGTAAGCAATTCTCCAGAATTGGTCTAACTCTAGCTACCGTGTCTTTCAGAGATTCGCCATTTGGTGGATTTACATCATAGCTACGTCTCCACAAATGCACCTGTTCATCACCATATTTCTGGGCAGTCTCAGCTTTATTGAGGCCC
>CAUJDC010000028.1 GCA_963169815.1 Patescibacteria group bacterium
CCACTCCTCCAAGCGGCCCCACAGGCCCTCAAGAGCAATTACTACAAATAAATCTTCCCGATCTACTTCCTATTGTTGATAAATTTCTTGATGCAGTGAATCCAGATCAAACTATTGAAGCTTATCGTAAAGCTTTATTGGCAAGACGGTCTCCAGGTTTCAAACCCAGTGTAAAATATTTGGATACTATCAGTATGCTTCATGCCTTAGATCCCCAAACTGCAGATGCTTTCTATTGTCTTGAAATAGCAAGACTGTCTGAACCAAAAGCTTATGGCAAAACTCAAAGAGAGCGTTTGATTGTCCAAGCTGCTCATTTCGCCAGTTCTGACAACTCACCTATCGCTGCAGCACTCGCTTCAAATCCAGAAACGTTAAATGAAGTTTTTAAAATAATATATTTATCTCCCGCAACTGCCGAAAAAATAGCCAAACTAAGGCCAGCAGAAGAGCAACAAGCAATAATTCAGAAAATAGCTGAAAATTTCTTTTATGCTTATTCAATATATCTTTCAGGAGCTCCTACTCGCCCAGAAGAAGCTGCACTTTTCTTGAAAAGAGTCTTCAGATATTTCAATACTTTCTCAGATTCAGCCATTTTAATGCAGGTTATTGATTCTATCCGTCAGAGACGTCCTGGGGTGGCCAATAGATTGATTAGACTAATTGCTTATTTTGCCAATCTTGATAATCGTCTTATTGTTACGCATGTGAATTCCAGCAGTGAGCAATATGAAATGGGTACGATCTTTAATGATGACATGGCCTTTCTACAAGACTACATAGAGTCACTCACAAAAGAAGAGCGGACAGAGCTTGCCAAGTTAGCCACTAGCCTTTCCACAAAATCCCCTGAATTGGTCACATTAACAGAAGAGACCAAAGTCGACATAATCAACAAAATCACTCAGGCAGAAATTGAGCGCGCCCTTCAAAGTGTCAGGCATTATACTAAAGTTATTAATGAAGGGAATAAAACATTGGATGCTGCTGAAGTAGTTGACGTAGATTTTCGTATTAGTTTTCATGACTATCATTCACCCGCTGATACTGAGGCAATTAAATTACCTCCTGCAGATAAGTTATTTAGTTTAAATCATCTGGCTTACCATCCAATTTGGCAGCTAAATGTTTACAATGTCCCATCTGAACTCACAGCAGAGTTTGAATTGTTGTTAGCAAGACGTGAGGCAGTAAAAGCACGTTTACAACAGGAATTAGGGAAACAATTCGAAAAAGCTATACCTGCAATTGTGAACAAAGCAGTTCAGGAAGTAACTCCACTTCCTAAAGATAATTATCAGGCTGTAGTTGATAAGTTGACTGTATTGGATGGATTTCAAGATCATATGGATGAACATTATTGGAATGAGAGAATATTCCCAGAACAATGCGCCAAGCTGATGGTGGAGCTTAAAAAGGCTTTAGAAAAACAAAAGAAAGTTCTTACCGATACTCTTCCAGAAAAACAAAAACTCCTCAAACAGCAAATGCTGCGTGAAGCAGAAATAAACTACAGAGAAGCTTTGGTTCGTGCCAGAATTGATTTTTTATTAACTAAATACAGTATTGTCACGAGCATGCCTTTAGAAGATATTGAAGTGAGTGTTTATACATCGGAAAAAGATGATCTAGTTTTTGATCACGTTATTGACGAAAGCGTATATGGGCAGAGAAGCACTTTGAATTATGAACTCAGTCAGGACCCAGAATTCATGAAATTGAAAGAGAAGGCTATAGATCTGATTATCCCTCACGAAATAGGTCATTTGGTGATCGATGAATTCAAGCAGGCTGATCAATTCAAAAGAAAAAACTCTCAAGAATTTAAACCATTGGGAGACAATTTAGATAAGGGTCAAAAAAAATTGCTTGAGCACCATCTTAAGGAATGTATTATCGATGGAGTTGGCTATGGCTTGTCATTGGAACATGGAGGCACTAACACTCATCCTGGCGAACACAAAGAAATATTGATCGAATTGTCACAGGCTTTTGCCAATTTAGAAAAGGCGCTTGAGCTCCAGGAAGATCAAACTATTTTTTCCAAATTAATAGTCAGACTCAGACTGACTGCCAATATCGAATTGCTGCTCGATGAAGCTACCAAATATCAAGTCGCTGACGAGCTTGTAAGTGGCTTTCATCAGTGCAAAACGACCTATGCGGAAACTATAGAAAAAGCTAATCAAAAAATCCCTTCACCTTTGCCAGTAGAGCAGTTAAACGCCATCAGGGTTCTGATGAGAAAAGCAGTCGAACATGGCCGTCAAATCAAACATTACAAAGTTGGGAAGGCTGATTAAAGCTTCTCCAATTTTTCTTTAATCTTACTTTCCAAGCCAGCATTTTTCGGCAAATAAAATTTCTTTCCAGCCAATCTGTCTGGCAAATGTTCCTGATCAACTTTGGCATATTCAAAATCATGCGCGTACTTATAACCTTTCCCATATCCCCATTCTTTCATCAGCTTGGTTGGGGCATTGCGAATGTGTAAAGGCACTTCCAAGTTTCCCGTCTCACGAATAGTTTTTTTAATTTCACCAACTGCGACGTACAGCGCATTGGATTTTGGTGCCATCGCCAAATGAACTACTGCTTGTGCTAAATTCACCTCACATTCCGGCATGCCATTAAAATGACATGCATCTTTCGCCGCCACAGCTACCAGCAAAGCATGCGGATCTGCCATGCCAATATCTTCAGAAGCAAAGCGAATCAATCTACGGGCAATATAAAGTGGTTCTTCCCCGCCCTCCAGCATACGCATCATCCAATATAGCCCTCCATCAGGATCACTGTCCCTGAGGCTCTTATGCAAAGCCGAAATAATATTGTAATGTTCCTCGCCTTTCTTGTCATAACGCAGATTTTTCTTCTGCAAAATCTTTTTTACTTCTTCAATTCCCACTGGCCATTTCTCAGCCACTTTCAAAATCACTTCTAAAGTGTTTAGTAAATTTCTAGCATCTCCATTGGCAAATCCAATCAAAAATTCCAAACCTTCTTCATCAATCTTCAACCTCACACTACTAGCCAGCTCACCAACTTTCTCTAATGCTCGCTCTGCAATACCTTTCAAAGCCTCATCTCCTAGCGCTTTAAACACAAATACCTGAGCGCGTGAAAGCAAGGCTGAATTCACTTCAAAAGAAGGATTTTCTGTAGTAGCACCAATCAAAATTACTGTTCCCCTTTCTGTGTGCGGTAACAAAAAATCTTGTTGGGATTTATTGAAACGATGAATTTCATCCACAAACAAAATTGTTTTTGAACCAAGCCTCTGCCAGTCTTCAGCATCCTTAATTATTTCACGAAGTTCTGGTACGCCCGCCGTCACCGCACTCACTGTCACAAACTTGGAAGAAGTTTTCTCTGCCACTATCTGTGCCAAAGTTGTTTTACCAACCCCCGGCGGGCCAAAAAATATCATCGAATGCAATTGATCATTCTCAATTAATTTTTTCAAAGTCTTTCCTTTCCCAACCAATTCTTCCTGTCCAAAAAATTCCTCCAGTGTTCTGGGTCTCATCAGGTTTGCTAGTGGTTCACGTAGGAAATCTCCAATATTTATGCTTTTTTTCATATACCGAACAAATGTTTGGTATCAGTCTACACCGGTCCTAACTTTGAGGCAAATTTTAGCCGTCAATTGACTTTACCAGGCTGGCAATATCCAGTTCTGATACCAATTTGGACATTTTTTCTCTGAGTAATTTTGCTTCACCCGGCTTCTTGTCAGCCATTAATTTGCGACCTACTTCCGCAGCTGATTCCAAAGACCTTACCAGGTTAGTGATATCGTTAAATGCGTAATCAAATTCAGGGGTGCTACCTTTTACTGCAACGTTTCGCGCTAAAAGTGTTTCTCGTAATTCTTTCAGTTCATTTTTCAAATCAATGAAATATGGCAAGCCTTTCCTAATTAAAAATTTCTCATAAATAGAAACTATTTTAGACCAAATTACCTGTAATTTTGCTACTAGATAAAGTTTCAAAACTGCCCTGGCTACCTCAGCATTTTTGCTATTATTATCGAGTACAACCGCTTTAGCCTGCTCAATTTTTTGAAGAGCGACTTCACAAAAACTTTTGTATGGGTTCAAAAATTCACGCTCACTATTGCTTGGTTTGAATTCAATTGCCCAAGCTTCCAGTCTTCCATAAATAGCCGCACGTGTCTTTTGGTCGATGGGGTGGGTGATTTTTTCTCTGCGGCCAGCCATCGCCTCCACGTACAAAAATAATTCCTCAAATCTTATATTGTTATGTCGTCTTTTTTCTTTTTCAACATCTTCTCTATCTCGTCTAATGTAGGGTGCAATTTTATCCATGGTCAACAATCGACCATTTATTTTTTGCTTTGCAGATGCCAATAGTGCCAGTCTAGCTCCCGGATTATTAGCTATTTTAGCATTCAATGAATTTTCAATTGCTTCAACCAGAGCGACCTTATCTTTGTCTCTAACTTCGCCCAAGTCATCTATCATTTTCAATAAAGTTCTTTTTATTTCCTCTAATTTCTCTGGGGTTTTTATTTCTGACCAATTTTTGTGTATCATTTGCATTAGGGTATCAATTTTTCTGAGTATTCCCATCAACTTTTCTTTCTCATCTCCTTGTTTTTCATCTATATGAATTAGTCTGTGATAGCCATTTTCCAAATCCGCTTTAAACAAACTAGGCTTACTGGCATTGTGTGTTGTTCCCATTAGATAGCCATCTTCGGTCGTATATAATCTATGCTGTCCAAACCTGTCCTTTATTGGAAAATCGTCTCTAAGCGGGTTTAAGGTTCCCAAAGCTGTTTTTAAATCGCCAATTTTTCCAGCAATTGCTGCAAATTTTTCCGCGACACTTTTTTTGCGCAAAAAATTACTGTCAATTATTCCCAAATTTATTAAATCAGTTTCAGTAATTCTTCTTGGGTCAAAAATTAAATCTGGTACTTTTACACGTTCCCCCTCAAATCTTTTACTAAAAGCGATTCTATCGGTTCCAGCAACAAATTTTCTCTGCAAGGTTTTGCCAATCGTTCTTGGAGTCGCGTTAAATTCTTCTTCAGTTGAAATAATCAAAGGTTTGGCCGCCAAACTGAGTGGCGCAACCCGTAGTCCACCGGCATTTTTCCTGATTGCTTCAGCTTTTCTTAGCCCATCTACTTTCTCAAACAGTGCCGCTCTATCTCTCCATAAAGCACTTTCAGTGATTTGTGCCACTCTTGTGCGAGCACTAACCCTAAAACCTTCCAAATTAGCTACAATTCGTTTATTAGAATATTTCACCGCTCTCTTGCCTTCACCATTAAAAACCAGGCTATTAATGTCTGCGATTGCTCTTCTGGTTTGAGCAGCTTGCACTGTTAGTTCTTTGCCATTCAAGCAGACCACTTCTTGCCACACACCATATTCTGGTACATGTATGGCAAGTTCAGCCAAATCCTCCAAAAATCCATCTGGAATAAGCTTTTCTGGCAGGCTCGCTACAGCTGTTCTTTCAATCAATGAGTCTTTTAATAAGTCCACTTTGGTAAAATTATTTACTAGGATCGTAATTATATCACAAAGTAGACGTCAGTCAATCGCCTCAAAGCTTAATTAAATAATCATTTTGTGCTATAATGAACAGATTAATTTAAATCTATGGGTGATAAAGAACCACAAAAGCCACTTCCCACTACCCTCGATCCTAAAAAAATGATCGAGGATATGGCCAAGCAACAGCTTGAATTTGGCCAAAAGGCAGAAAGTAAGGAGGCTAAAGCTGGAATCGAGGCCAAAAAAGCCGAGCTAATGGCAGAAGCAGCCAAAGCCCGTGCTGATATTGTAGCGGCACAACCCGTCACCCCTGAAGCACCTAAACAGGCAGCCCCAGAAGCGGGTAAACCAGCTGAAGCCAAGGCTCCTGAAGCTCCAGCACAACCTGCCAGCACTCCTGCTGATACAACTCCACCTGCTGAGACCCCTCCAACAAAAAATAAAGGTATGTTTGGTGCCATTTTGGATAAAATCCAAACCTTCTATGAAAAAATATCTAAAAAATTCACCACCTGGTTAGGTAATCTGTTTGGTATTGAAAACACAGACAATCCTGCTGAAACTGGCCAGTCTTCGCCTGATAAACCAATTGAAGGTCCAGATTCTACTGCGGGCCTCTCAGGCAAGCAATTAGCAGAGCATCCTCAGTTCAAAGCCCGTGCCGAACAAATTGCCAAAAAAATTCATGTCAGCCTTTCAGATCTATATGCCATTTTTAATCTAGAATCAGGCATTGATCCAAAGGCTATTAACAAAACCAGTGGGGCAAGCGGCCTCATCCAGTGGATGCCTAACTATGCGCCAAAAGGCACAACTATTGAAGATATTCGCAAGATGACTGGTCTCCAACAGCTAGAATATGTTGATAAGCATTTTAGCGCACAAGCTGATAAAATTCATCGTTTCGCCGATCTTTATGCAGTCGTTTTTTGGCCTGCAGCAGTCGGCAAACCGGCTGACTATATTTTCGGCTCACCCAATATGGAATACGCCAAACAAGTAGCTATCCAAAATGCGGGGATAGCCCGGTTTTCTCATCGTCAAGATAAACTTATCGACAAAGCAGCTTTTGACCGCTTTGCTAATTCTAAACGTCCAGCCGATTCAGCGCTTGTAGCTTAGCGAGAAACGGTGATAAAAAAGTTAACTTATAATGCCTAATAAGCTCTATCGTATAACAAATACGGTTGTTTATTGAATTTTAATAATGTATAATTAGTGGCATAAAACGGCGATAAAAAGTTAACTCATGGACAAGTTTATAACAAAAAAAGTAATTAAAGGTAAGGGGTATGTTTATTTTCAATTTAACGGTACGTCCAAGTCAATTGGTAAGAAAATGTCGAGCATATCTGATTTACAAACAGCCTATTTAAACTTTTTCGACATTGTTTCATTAAAAGAATCTGCAAAAATTGATAAATCAATCCAGCGAGAGTTCTTTCACATAAATTTTAACAAGTTTGAAGATGCTCATTATTGGTATAAATGCCTTTCGCAAACTTATGCATTTAGACGAGAATTAGAGAGCTTTAACCTTTGGTTTGCTATTTTATTTACCTACAATTCAGCACGTTCAGAAGGCTCTAAGATGACAGAGCAGGAGGTTGCTAAAATTATAAAAAAAAACAAAAAACCAACTATCAGAAAGCCTGAGATGGTAGAAATATTCAATGCTGATAAGGTTTGGAAATATGCATCAAGAAAGAGTTTTCACATTAATTCTAGGACTATCAAGTATTTACACAAAATGCTCTTTGAAAATACGCCATATAAATATCAGGCTGGTGTTTGGAAAGATGAGTCTAATGTTGCTCCAGGTAATCAGCCAACTGTCCCACCGAACAAAGTCAATTCCAGTATTTTAAATTTAGTTAAATGGTATCAAAGTGAACTTAAGAAGAAGAACCTATATCCGCCACTTCTAGCCATACAGTTTTATGCACAATTCGAAAAAATCCATCCATTTTCAGATGGAAATGGCAGAGTTGGTAGAATAATCTTTAACTCTATTCTCAACAAATTCTCCTATCCGCCAATGGTATTCTTTACTGAGAATCACAAGTCACATTGCTCCACTTTGACCAAATATTTGAACGGGCAAAAAAAAGCATTTCATCAGCATGTCTATAGACAGTTTATAGCCTCATACGAAAAGATGAGACATCTTTCCATGCCTCACCTTCGAAGATATAAAAGTCTTAAATTGAAAAACTAATCCAAAATGATCGGCACAATCAATGGTTGTCTGTCGATTTTGTTTACTACCAATTGATCAATGCTTTCACGCAGATGAATTTTTGCTTCTTCATTGGAGAACTTTGGGTTATTCATCGCAAAGTTTCTGAATGATTCCGCTGCATGGGATTTAATACCATTCAAAATTTCCTGCGATTCTTCCATATAGATGAAGCCACGAGTTTCTACTTTAACATCACCCTTCAGTTTTCCACTATCTCTATCAACAGGAAGTGTTACGACAATCACCCCATTTTCAGCCAGGATCTGTCTATCCATCATTACTTGTGAACCGATATCCCCACCGCCAAGACCATCCACCAAAATGTAATTGGTTTGAATGCGTTCGCCAGTTGCTTTGAGTTCGCCTTTGCGCAGCTCAAGCACATCACCATTTTCAATCATGATCATACGTTCACGCGCAAAACCTAAATCATTAATCATCACTTCACCATGAATTTTTCTCATGAAATATTCACCGTGAATCGGTACAAAATATTTTGGTTTAACCAGAGTAAACATCAATTTCAAATCTTCCTGTTGGCCATGTCCTGAAGCATGTACATCCATCACATGATTGTTAATCACGCGTGCGCCGAGACGGCTCAAGTTGTTGATAACTCTAACCACTGCCATTTCATTGCCTGGAATTGGTGATGAGCTCAGTACAACGATATCACCTTTTTTAATTTTCACTTGAGCATGTTCATTGAGAGCCATGCGGCTAAGTGCAGCTACCGGTTCACCTTGTGAACCGGTAGTCAAAATAATAGTTTTTTCCGGTGGATGTTTCTTTGACTTTTTGATGTCTTGAATCAGTCCTTGTGGATACTTGAGATATCCAAGTTCTGCCGCCATCAATGAGTTATCGATTAAACTGCGACCACTGAGGAAAATTTTCTTATTATATTTCACCGCCGCATCAATAATTTGTTGAATACGTCCAATCTGTGAAGAGAATGAAGCGATAATAACTCTATTATTTGCTTCACTAATAATCTTATCCAAAGTGTGTCCAATTTTTCTTTCAGAAATCGTATAACCTGGTTTCATGGCATTGGTAGAATCACTCATCATGATTGAGACATTCTTTTCTCCAAAGCCAGCAATCTTGGCAAATTCTGGAGGAAGTTGCGCGCCTGCTGGACTCAAATCGATTTTAAAATCTCCAGTATGAACAACTGAACCAGCTGGAGTCTCAATAAAGAGGCCACAAGAATCTGGAATTGAGTGAGTTACGCGGAAAAATGAAACCTTCATTTTTCCGAAATAAAGTTCATCATTCCAATTAATTGTATTGAGAGTTGCCTGATTGGTTAAACCAAATTCATCCAACTGTTTTTTAATGAGTCCCATTGTCAATTTCCCAGCAAAGATAGGTGGGAAATTGAGTTTAGGGAGTAGGTAAGGAATGGCTCCAATATGGTCCAAATGACCATGTGTCACCACAATACCTTTAATCTTGTGAATCTTGTCTTTCAGATAATTAATATCTGGAATCACATAGTCCACCCCAAGCATATCTGCTTCTGGGAACTGGAAACCAAGATCAATCAAAAAGATTGCATCTTCATATTCCATAATCATAGTGTTCTTACCCACTTCATCGAGTCCTCCGACAGGAATAATGCGTAGTACACCTTGCGGATCAAATTTCTGCTGTCCTGGTTGAGCATTTTCTGCTCTACGCAAAGCACTTTGAAATTTGTGGCGCTGATTGAAGTTGCCTCCAAAGCTCGGCTTTTTATTGAATTTCTTCTTATCACGACGTCTTTTATTCTTGGCGTGATTTTTGCCCGGAGTCCTCGGAGTACTCGACGTGTCGTTATTTCGTGCCGCGACCGGAGTCCTCGACGTGTCGTTATAATCGCGCCCGACCGATGTGCCGCTATTTTGAGCAGCAGACGACTGAGATTGTCCATTTCCTGTTTTTCCTATGTTCAAAGTTTGCTTTAACCATTGGTCCAGTATATCGAGTTTCTTAGTCTTATCCTCTTTTCTGAAATCTTCCATATTTTTCTTAAATTGTAATTTGTGTTTTAATGATCTTTATCTAATTATAACACGAAAATGAGCCGCCATTATGACATGGGATTTACATTTTTGCAAATAGTGCTTTACCTAAACTAGTGAAAGACAGCTAATTCAAAACTTTCAAATAACCTTCTTTGTAGAGGAAACTTAAAACTTTTCCATCTTCACCATGATTGGCTAAGGCTTCTGCCACAGTCATTTCACCAGCTTTAATTTTGGCAATTAATTCATTGGCAGTTTTCTTGGAATGTTTGTGAAGTTTGTCTTCTCGCACAATCAGTCCCATACCAATTACAAAAATCACGCCCATCATCAACCAGAATACTCCTTTTTCAATATGCACTCCCATAGTTTCAAAAGCGAGTTTAGTACCCACAAAAAACACCAATTGATAAGCCAAATCTTCGAGCTTCGGATATCTTTCCAAAGCCTTCACAAAATAACCTGACATAAATCTCATCAAAATAATTCCAGCAATTCCGCCAAACCACAGTACCCATAATTTATCACTGAAGGCTACGGCAGTAGTAATGCTATCAATAGAGAAAACTATATCAGTTAATTCAACAGCCAAAACAATTTTCCAAAAATTACCAGAAACTTTTTTTCCGCCACCACCATGTTCGCCCATGCCAAAAAACATATGCTTCATCGCCAGATAAACCAGATACGCCCCGCCAATTAACTTGAAAACTTCAAATTTCACCAGATAAGCCGCAAAAAGAATAGCTAGAACTCTAAAAGCAAATGCCCCCCAAATACCCAGTCTTAGGGCTTTTTTACGTTTCTCTTCCGGCAAATCTTTGACTAGAATAGCCAACACCAAAGCATTGTCCACGGAGAGGATTCCTTCAAGCAAAGCCAGGGTACCTATTGTCAGTAAATCATGGGCTTCAAATGTACCAATATCGAGCATAAGTATTTTAAAAATGTTGAATAGATTCTTACATAAAAAAAACCAAGATGCAAAAGTGGCCAATTAATCAGTCAAAACTAATGTGAATTTCTGTATCACCATTTTTTAAACTTTTGGGAAACTTGATTTCCAGAAATTACCTCTCTACTTGCTGGTGCTGGGAGTACACAACGGGTCGCTATGTAGCTGCGACCTCCAATTCCGGATATAATTTAAATCTGCCCAGCAATTCGCCAACTTCAGCTTTTACCTGATCACGCACTGTCACGTCCATTTCATATTTTGATAAACTTGACTTTCCATCTTTAGCAGTAGCTGGTTTGCAGGCGCTCAAAACGCGCTTCAAGAGTCCAGCAATCGTGCGCATTTCCTCCACACCCATACCTAGAGTAGTTAGCGCTGGTGTTCCCAGACGCAGTCCACTGGTATACCAAACACCATTTGGATCAAAAGGAATTGAGTTGCGATTTAAAGTAATTCCACATTCGCGCAAAGCTTCTTCAGCCTGTCTGCCAGTGATGCCGAAGCTGTCAAAAACATTTATTTGTAAAAGATGATTTTCAGTTCCGCCAGTCAAAACTTTCATCCCCTGCTTCACACATTCTTCAGCCAGTGCAGATGAGTTTTCAACAATTTTTTCCGCGTAAGTTTTAAATTCAGGACGTAACGCTTCTCTAAAGGCCAAAGCTTTTGCCGCTAAAACATGCGGAAGTGGTCCACCCAAAACAGCCGGACAACCTTTATCCACGTATTCTGCCAGCCATTTTTTACAAAGGACAATGCCACCACGGGGGCCACGCAAGGTTTTATGTGTTGTTGAAGTTACGATGTCCGCGTAAGGGAATGGATTGTATTCATCAGTGAATACTCCACCAGCCACCAGTCCTGCAAAATGCGCCATATCAACCATTAAAACTGCACCCACTTCATCGGCAATTGCTTTCATGCGAGCAAAGTTAATACGGCGAGGGTAGGCCGAAAATCCTGCTAACAAAATCAGTGGCTTTACTTCGCGCGCCATCGCTGCAATCTGATCATAATCAAGCAAACCAGTTTCTTTGGACACACTATATTGATGCGCTTCAAACAACCAGGCTGAAATATTCATACGATATCCATGCGTCAAATGACCGCCAGATCCGATATCGAGAGCCATTAATTTTTGATTGAAAGTTTTCTGACGAAGCTCGCTCCACTGCTCAGCAGAAAGTCCACGAATATCTTTTGGAGCATCCACTTCCAACATCTTTGTCGCTACTTCATTCAAAAATCCACGATGTACTTTCGCTGCCAAAATAGCTGAAAAAGCCACTAAATTGGCATCCGCTCCGGAGTGTGGCTGTACATAAGCATGTTCAGCACCAAATAATTCGCAGGCCAAATCCACTGCCTCTTTTTCAATCACATCGACATTTTCACAACCGGCATAAAATCTTGCACCTGGTACGCCTTCAGCATATTTATCAGTCAGCAAATTTCCCATTGCCTGTTGCACAGACAAAGAAGAATAATTTTCCGAAGCAATCATTTTTAAATTCGATCTCTGATCGGCCAATTCTTTTAAAATTCGCTCAGCAATTGTTGGGCTAACTGCTGCCACAGAATCGAGTGATGCATAAAAAGCCACCGCCGATACAGGAAGTGAGTCCACGGAACGGCCAGCCAAATATTTAGCAAGATAAGTAGTGTTCATGATTAGTTTGAGTTAAAAATAATTTTCGCTGTCTTTTACTTCAGCTCCGCTGGCTTCAGAAGCAATTTCATTTTTCACGCCAGCTTTAGCGACCTGTTCAACACCTTTTCCATGATCGCCAGTTATCGGCATTTTTTTCTTCATAACCATCTGAATCATTTCTTTGGTCAAAGCGCCAGTGATTAGCAACATCCCAATATAAACCACACCACCAAGTGGAATCAGTAAAATAAAGTTTTTATTCTGCAGATTAAGTAAATAATAACTCGGCTCACGAGCGGCATAAACCACCACGCCCATCACTATTGTACTCAGTAAAATCTTCCAGAAGTTTTTAAATTTAAGATCAAAGTCGATATATCTTTTTGCCAAAACATAAGACGCGACAAAGATATAGAACTCAGTCAAAACATTGGCGAATGCAGCGCCTCTGACTCCCCACTGCGGAATCCACCACCAGGTCAAAAGCACTGTCAGCGCCGCGCCAAATAAATTTCTCGGCAACAATTTTTCCTGATGTTCTGATGCCACTAAAACATAACCAAACAACCCATTCAAGAAACTGAACAAGAGTGCGATAATCAAAATTTGCAAAACAATATCAGAGCCAACATACCCCGCGTTCCAATTAGTTAAGAATTCAGGCGTAGTAATTAAATAAATAAATTGATATGCCAAAATCACCGTACCAGTAACAATTGGTAAGGCGCTCATCAAAAGGAAATCAAAAGAAGTTTGAATGATTGGTTTATGTGATCCGTCTTTGGCATGCAAAGCCTTAGTCAGGAATGGCAAAATCGCATTCATAAAATAAAGTGGCACAATTCCAGCCGCTTCCAGCATTGTCGATGGCGCGGAATATGTTGCCACATAAGTAGCCCCAAATCCTGGCATATTGAGAAGCATAACTGAGCCAATACGGAAGTAAATCTGATTCAAAATCAGAGCAATTCCGTAAGGTAATGCTTTCCACAAAACTTCTTTCCAAAACCACCAATCAAAGCGATAACGTATTTTTACCTGCTGTCTGGCATAATAAGCAGTTACCAAAAACATTGCTATATTCCCTATCAAACCGGCCAATACCAATTGTATAAAACTGCCACTGGAAACACTACATGCTCCTCCATCATCCACCAAAAATTTAACCTGAGCCGGGTCGCAACCATGAGGGAAAATCATATAAATAACCGCCGCCATGTAGATCAGTGAAACCAATTTCCCGACCACTGAACCCAGTGAATTTTTTTCCATTTTCAAATGCACCTGCAAAGTCGTTGAAACAGTCCCAGTCAAAATGGCAAACACCGAACCAATTGAAGCCACTGCCACAGCGTAAGGCGCAATATTACCTTTATATTCATCAATCAAAAAAGCCACTGCAAAAGCCACCATCGAAATCACTACAATTACCAGTGTTCTAGCTGTCATCATATTACCCAACACCATTTCTTCTTTACTTGGATCTTTACTCATTTCACGCACACCGACAGTGTACAAGCCCATATCTGCAACTATCGCGAACAAAGCCAAGTACTCATAAATTGATTTATAGATTCCATATCCTTCTTTGCCCAGATAAGTAGTTAGCATTTTCAGTATGAACACTGAGAAAAGCCCAATTACCACTTTGGCTACTACTTGGGAAATCGTATTCATTAAAATTCTACGCGCTACATTTCTATTATCAGTCATAAAATCATATTTATTGTTTCTGCTTTCTTGCTTAATTTTCAGTCAGGCCAGTGCCATATCAGTTTAACATTTTTAAAACAGCAGACAATTCCAGTTTTAACCCGTTGGAATATTGACAGATCGAGGTAATTATGATATAAGGTTACATTTAGTCTTGTGTGATAATAAACTAGGTGTAGAATAATTCGGTCCTAAAATCAGGTTTATATTATAAAATCCTGATCTTACAAGCATTAAGCTCGTTGAAAAAAAGTTAAATAGTAATTCTCCCCTTCGAAAGCGTAAATAGGATATTATCTCGGTTTTGATTACGATTTCTTCAGGGGGAAAAGCACTACCTTTTAAAATTTTCATCAAAGTGAGGCTTCAAAAGCTTCCGAATTGCTGTTTGTCGATAAGACAAAGGTTTTTTATCGTTGAACAGTAATTCGGAAGCACAGTAGAGGACTAACCTCCTCAATCTGTCGAAGCCAAGCTACAGGTCCTTAAAAAACGACCAAAAGAGTGACTCATAATCACTCTAGGCTGCCAACCAAGATGTTCTTCACCAAAAGGAACTGACCCAATGAAAATGTCCACTCCGTCATATCGGTCCGCTGTCGCGGGCCGCCTGCAGGAATTCCGCAAGGATTTCAAGGCCAATGCGTTGGCCTCTCTCCCAGTCACCGTGGTTGCTATCACGGTGTCGCTGACGATCGCCATCATCTCCGGAGTCCCGCCCATCGCTGGACTCCTCACCGTCGTTGTTGCAGGCTTCTGCAACACCATCTGCACCATCCTCTGGGGTGGTCCCAACGTCACCATCGCCGGCCCCGCGGCTGGCCTGGCACCGCTGGTCATGACCGCGGTCACTCACTTCGGTGGTGGCCACGACCCCAAGCAGCTCGCTACCGGCTACCCGCTGGTCACCGCCATCATCGTGGTGGTGGGCGTCTGCCAGCTTCTGCTGGCACGCTTCAAGCTCGCTCGCTATGTGGTCTTCCCGATCAGCGTCGAGCGTGGCATGTTCGTGGCCATCGGCCTGAGCATCATGGTCTCGGCATGCGGGATATTCACAGGCAATAAGCTGCCTGGGCATAATCTCTGGGAGAAAGTAATGGCGCTCCCAAGCGCTATTAAGAATGCTCACAGCGAGGTAATTCTCGTCACGGCAATCTGCCTGCCGACCATGCTCATTCCCACCTACTTCTTCTCGAAGCGCTGGGAGTTCAAGGTCTTCGGCCGCAAGATCGCCTTCGGGCGTGAATGGCGGCCGATCGGCTACGTCGCCCCTCTGGCGACCGCCGTCGTCGGGTGGTTCATCTCGTACTTCAACAAGCTGCCGGCCAACTACCGGGTCAACGTCCCGGACAGCATCAGCGCTGGCATCACGACGCCCAACTTCAAGGGGCTCTTCACGTTCAACGACGTCAAGAGCTTCCTCTGGGTGGTAGCGTTCATCGTGGCTTTCACGCTGATTGATACAGCCGAGTTGCTGGGCACCGTCGCGGGCATCGACAAGGAAGACCCGCAACGCCGCAGCACTCAGACAAACGAAACCCTGTTCGGCGCGGGGGTGACCAACATCATCTCAGCCGCCATGGGTGGAATCACCTCCATCCAGGAGGTCCTCCGCTCGCGGATGGCCATCTTGGCTGGGGCGCAGAGCATCGGCGCAAACTTTTTCATGGCCGTGATCACTCTCTGTGTGATCATACTGGGATCCAATCTCATGGCTGTGCTTCCCGTCGCGGGACTCACGGCTATCGTTTTCCACGTGGCCACGACCCTCGCCGGCAAGAAGTCCTGGGTCAACACCTGGAAGCTTGGGTGGCATCAGATGCTGGTATTCCTCTCGGTGATCGCTGGCACTGTCGCCTACGACTTGCTCGTTGGCATCCTGCTCGGCATCATGGTTGAGATCGGCGTACTGATTTCGTACGCTCTGATTACGCCTGGCGCTGCCCATCTCCGTCAGGAGCAAGGTAAGCTGCGCCTGATCAAGGCGCTCTTCCAGAATCCCCTCGGCCAGCCCGGCGGGATGGAGAACGGCAAGTGGGTGATCCGGGTCGTCAACCCGGTCACCTACTGGAATACGAGCTACCTCAAGGCCGAGTTCCAGAACATTCCTCACCCGGAGAATGGCAAAACCCTCGACGTCGTCATCATGCGTAACGACGAGTGCTTCGCCGTCGACCCCACGGCCATCGAAAGCCTGGAGTCGTTCGAGCACTACTACAAACAGTCCAAGCGTGGCAATGTCGAGATGCTCATGCTGGAGGAGATGGGCCCGGTCTCTGGTCACCGCCACGCCGCCCACCTCTCGCTTCGTCCCCTCAGCCCTCGTCCTCCTCTCGCGATCATCAACTCCGAGGATGACGCGAGCTGATTTCGCGCTTCACTGATCCGCTGACAAACAGCGTCGATCGGTAAAGCATAACAAGCCCACAAAGCACACCGCTGGTGAAATGGCGGACTGATGGGCAGCCCTGAAAAGCTTCCCATCAACTGAGCCTCGCACCAGGCCAAAAGTGCACCCTTAAAATCGATTTACTTTGACTCTCTCCTCGGAGGGAATCAGCTGTACGACCACAAGGTCAGGGCAGTAAGCTTCATGCTTGCTGCCCTTTTTAAATGTCCAGCTGAATATTGACAAAAACATCTTTCTAACCAATAATCAGCACTTCTAAAATCAATTTAATGCGGCACATTATTACCCCTAGTAAATTCCCTGAGGCAATCAGTAAAAAGACCCTTATACTCTCTGGAATTTCACCGTCTCTGGATCCAGAAAAAGTTCAAAGCTATCTCACTAGCGTGCCTCCTATCAAGGCTGTTCAGTGGGGTCAGGCAGGTTATGCCAGTTTATTTTTTGACATGGCATTCAGCCCAGGTATCATTCCCAAAACTCATGAGAAAGAGTATAAAATCGTCTATGCAGATTTTTTCCGTCAGCAATATGGCCGTGAAATTTTTACTACAGACGATTTATTTATTTTCCAAAATGAAGCTGAATATTACGATGAGCCGGCAGAAGGCCCCAGCTCACCACTCTTCACTCGTGATTGGGTAGCCAATTTACGCGCTCTCGCTGTTATGTTACAAACTTTTCGCCATAGCGACAACAATTATGGTGAGATGAAGACCAACTTGATCGAGGCTGCCTGCTGCCATTTACTTGAGCTCGGCATCACACCTCCAGAGGATTTATTCGCTGCCTTGCCAACTAGTGATCAAGTCCGTTTACAGGATATTTTTAAACAATATAATGGTAAAGAAGTGGCTGTTGGAGAGCTCTTCCAAATTTGTAATAAATTAGAATTTGAAAAGAAAGATTATGCTCGTGCCACAGGCGAAAGAAAAGGTTTGGTAGAGAATGCTCAAACAGATTTGCGTGAACATATCCGTCGCACTACTCTCACTGGGACTATCACTTTTGCGGAAATGCAAAAACAAGCCGCCCGCGATGAAGCTGTTAAAAGCACTCGCATCATTATCGGCCAACCTAAATGGGAAAAACTTGGCTCTGCTCAAAAATTCCATGTTAATTTCCCGGAAAGCCTGGCCAATACTGATAAAATTGATCAGCTGCTGCACGAAGTTTTGGCTATGCAGGGCTCAAACATTCCCAATTTGCATAAATAAGCACTCCTGCTAAACTCTGGCCATGCACGAACATAAACAAAAACTCGAAACAATCGCCGCAGAAATTTCTCACGCCCTCAGCAAAATAGATTTGCCCAAGTTGCGTACCGAAATCACTGGGCTGGAAGCCGAAACACAGTCCCCTACTTTTTGGAATGAAGCCGAAGCCGCCCAGCAAACCAGCAAACGCTTAGCCGCTCTTCAAAAAGAATTAACCGAATGGTCAAAGCTCGAAGCTGACACCAAAGAGCTAACTGAAATGTCACCAACTATAAACATGGATGAAGATCCAGCTAGTGGTGAAGAATTCAAAAATCTAATTGATGAATTAGAAAAGCGCTGGCGCAAATTGGAAGTAAAGACTTTCCTTTCGGGCAAATACGATGCTGGCGACGCCATTATCTCTATTCACGCTGGAACAGGTGGTAAAGACGCAATGGATTTTGTTGGAATTTTGCTACGCATGTATTTGCGCTGGTCAGAAGATCAGGGCTATACTTGCGAAATTTTAGAGCGTTCCGATGGTGAAGAAGTAGGTGTAAAATCAGTTACTATTCACATCTCCGGCCCTTATGCTTATGGCTATTTACGCTGTGAAAAAGGGGTACATCGTCTGGTTCGTAATTCCCCTTTCAATGCTAAAAATTCTCGCGAAACCAGCTTTGCATTGGTAGAGGTTATTCCTGATGTCGACACTTCTCATCAGGCAAAAATCAACAAAGATGATTTGCGCATTGATACTTTCCGCTCAGGCGGCGCCGGTGGTCAAAATGTCAACAAAGTATCCAGTGCTGTCCGCATCACCCACATTCCAACCAACATTGTCGTCACTTGTCAGACCGAGCGTTCTCAATTGCAAAACAAAGATCGTGCCATGAAAATACTCACTGCCAAACTCGTTGAACTTGCAGAGAAACAACAGGTTGCTGAACTCAATCAAATCAAGGGCGAACCGGTCGCCATGTCCTGGGGCAATCAAATTCGCTCTTATGTTCTCCAGCCGTACAAAATGGTTAAAGACCACAGAACTGATCACGAAGAAGGAAATGTCGACGCTGTCCTTGATGGTAAAATAGACGGATTTATCGAAGCCGAATTGAAGAAATAGACCAATTTTATATGGAAAGATCCTCAGTACCTACCACTTTAGAAGTTTCAAATCATAAACCAACTCTCACTGAGAAACCTTCATTCGCGTCTCAGCTGGTACACAAAATGCTGCGTTATTTTGCTGACAAATTAGCACCCTATCGCACCACAGTCGAATTACATTTTCCAAAGCCTGTAACTCTTCCCGACCGCTCCCATCATGACTCACTAATTGCCAAAATAGGGTATACAATTGACGATCTCAAACCAGAAAGCATGACTGACCGTGAATTGGTAGCCTGGGTTGCCCGTTACCTTTCAAGTGTGGCTGAACCAATTTCCGGTAATCGTGTTTCTGATAAATTTAAAATAGAGTTCTTGCTTAAAACTATGATCGAATCTCCAATTAAATCCAAATTTCCCCGCAATCTCGAAACAACTGTTTTTAATTTATTGAGGACCATTTCTCACTTCAATGAACTATCTCCTGAAATTGTCAGTCTCAGGTTCAATCTAAAAAAATTAGCCCGCAAAGCCAAATTCGAGAGTTGCGCCAGGTTCCTATCTGCCAAATCCAAGAAATCCCGCAGCGCTTAAAGCACTTCATCACTGTGTCTGACGCGCCCGGTTTTTTCAGCGCGCACCAATTCAGTTTTTTCTACTAGCTTGTCCACAAACAAAATACCATCCAAATGGTCTATCTCATGCTGCACTACTCTGGCATTTAATTCAGCTAATTTAAACATTTGCTCACGGCCTTTTTTATCCAAAAATTTCACCACAATTTCATCATATCTTTCCACCACATCAAATACGCCAGGCACACTCAAGCATCCTTCAGTATCAATATAAGTAGTTTTTGAATGAGCAATAATATCGGGATTGACCATCGGAACAAAAACTTCCTGATCACTGCCTTGATTGAGCAATACGACAATAATACGTTTATGCACACCAACTTGAGGTGCCGCCAAACCGCAGCCATTATCACTAAACATGGTTTCTTCCATGTTTTGAATCAGCTTTTGGATTTGTTTATCCACCTTTTTGACCGGCACAGACTTCTGACGAAGTATGTCATTAGTGGTGCCAGTTTCAACTTTGAGTCTTGTCATATGATAGCTCAGTCTATTCAAATATACTTTGAAAATCAAGACAACTGGAGTGATTTATGTGTGACTCATACTGAGATTCAAAGCCTTTTACACTCACTACTGCTCAGTTTTAATACTATTACGTCTTTTCACGAACCATATTATCGAGCTCAGAAGTAATAATAAGGTGCCTGAAGCCAAATAAATCCAATTATTAATTACCACATCGAGAGGGCTTGCTTCTTTGAGGTTAAATAGGATTTTGATGGTGTCAGATTGCGCATTGTCACTTCGACGATAGGCGGTCACATAGACAGCATGTTCTCCGGGTTCAAGAGGGTTTGGAGCGGTAATACGAAATTCTTGATCAAGGCTGTCGACCAGTAAAGCGGAGGTCACCACATCAGATTGCCAATTCGCCACAATTTTACTTGATTCTTTTATTTTCCCTACCAGAACGGGACGCAGATTACCGGGACTTATTTCGATTCGTAAGTCGCTCAACAGATCTTGCATGGATAAATTTCGTCCTCCTATGGAGGTGATTTCAGGGGTTAAAACATTTAATGTACTGTCAACAGTGAACAATCTCTCACTAGAATATAGGGGGTTTAGTTTGTTTTGACCAGGATGCAATGCCATGACCAGATATTTATCATCCTGAAGATCTTTATCTGAGTCCAATAAAAACACGCCATTATTTCCCGTATTGGTATTTCCTAATTTCAGGACTCTATTTATAAAAACTGCTTCTTCTGGTTTCTCCTCATCCAATTGATGATTCAAGAATTTTTGGAGAATATTGATAACCGAATTAGTGAACATAATCTTGAAATATTCGTCTCTCTCTTTACTGTTGAGCGAATAATTTGACTGTTCCAGCTCCAACTCTATAATTTTACGAATTTGATCAAAATCAGCACTATGAAACAGATAAATTTCTGTATCCCGGTTTGACACTCCTTGACCTGTAATGAAGGGTGTATGATCAGCAGATTTTTGTTCATTTTCTGGAGTGATGATGAATAAGTCTTTAGTGTAAAGTGGTTGTGGCTCAACTGAAACAGTCTCAGTTTGGTCAGGTTTTACAAATGTTTCGGCTGTTTCTACAGGAATATTGGGCAACACTTTGTCAGTTATTAGTCTGTTTATAGATCTATTGTTTACTGATGCATTGTTGATGTTGCTGGCAGGAATCGAATTTTGAGCAGTTACAGGTACGATGGGGTTCACTGGCGCAACAGGGGTAATCTGATATAAATTTTCAGAGTTGTTATTTGGGTTATTAGTTTGATTTGGTGTCACAACATTATTATTAGTTGGAGGATTGGTTATTATGTTGTTATTGGGATGTGTCAAACAATCTTGGCCTGAACAGGTTGTCTGTCCATATGGCCCTCCCGCACCGCCACCTCCACCCCCTCCAGGTACTAATGGCGGCGCGGTAATAGTGAATGAAGTCAACAACAAAGGTAGACTGATATTTGCAGAAGCATCTGTAACCGTAATTGTGCAACTGTTGTATGTGCCGGGAGACAAAGGGTTAAAAATAATGGTGTTATTGGCGGCCAGGGCGGAGGTAGTTAGGCTTGAGCAGGCCCCACCATAACTGATAGTGCCAGTTTCTGTTGAATTAAAGGTGTAAGACGGAGTTGTGTTGGTAGAAGGTGTAATTACTGTAGTGACTTCTGATAATATCGGCGCGGTGTTGTCCAGCATTTCAATCGCGCCAATATCAGTATGTAAACCGATTGGTCTGATCTGATTTCTTTGATCATCAACCGGTGCGGACAAATCATTACCAGCGTCGATAGCCGGACTGCCAGTATTTAGCAGGTGACTGCGCGTAGTTCCACCATTATAACCTAAAGTTACATTAATACCGGAAGGGACATTCTGTATATCATCGGGACCAGCTGTATAATTACAGTTAGTAGTATTGGACACAATGGAGTTGCCCAGAGAAGTAAATGAAGCTGTTCCATTGATCAAACAGTCATCTGAAGAGGAAGGGCCAGCAGTAGTGTTTTGGGAGAGTATTGTATTGACCATTGTCGCTGATACAGGATTGACAATATCTTCCACAACCAATCCACCTGCATTGTTTACAGCGTCTACAATGGACCCATTCAGCACAACTGTATTATTGATTAAATTAACAACCGTGGCTATTGATGAGGTGAAATCACTGATCAATATTCCTCCTACATGATCACCAAAATTGCCACTGATCGTATTATTGGTTAAATCAAATAGGCCCTCCAGGGCAAGTCCTCCAACATTGGAACTGTTGTTTGCATTGAAACTGGATTTGTCTATGGTCGTCAATATATTGGAAACAATTGACATACCTCCATATGCAAGACCGGTATTGTTGAACATCTCAAGCGCGGAAATTACACCGCCGCTTGGAAGGTTGAGGGATAGACCTCCGGCAATATTATTACCAGAGTTATTTTGGAATATGGAATTGGTTAAATTGAAGCTATTTGTTGCAGTGATAGTCGCACCTCCCGTATCGTCACCCTGATTACTGTCAAAATCTACCGCATTCAGGTCTGCATTGCTTACTTGTGCTAAAAGTCCTCCTGATTGACCGGGAGCTAAAGCGAAATTATTTCTAATAATAGTATTATCAATATTTATATTATCGATAAAGGCATTAATAGTACTACCATCAAAAGAAATATTGTTTTCAAAAATCGAGCCGTTATCAATGATTAAATTAGAGCTATTAGCAAGAATATCCCCGTCATTATACCAGACTATTCCATTAAAAGCCGAAGAATTATCGTGAATATGCACATGATGCATTTGTGCATCACTGACATCAGTAAAATCAAACAACGTTGACGCATTGTGATTGGATGCTTCTGTGTCTGTAAATGACACGGTTCCTCCATTGGCTCGAATCACAGCGCTATTGGCTGTATTTACGCCATTGTTTTCAACGAATAATGCATTATTAATATTTATCGCTGCGCCAGCAGAGTAAATTGTTCCACCAGATCCTGCGTCATTTAAAATGAATTTATTTACTGCTCCTCCAGTATAGGTCAAAGAAGAGTCTGAGTTGATAAACGCCACTGATCCATATGTATTGGCTGTATTCTGATCAAACAATGTATTTGAAATGACCAGATTTGAGCCAATCCCAATGGACGCGCCAGTGTCAATTGCTCCTCCATTGCCATTAGATGAGCTATTGAGAGTAAAAGTAGAATTATCAATATTGGAGTTTGCGTCCAAAACAGACATTGCTCCCCCGTCTCCCGATGTAACCAGGTTGTTGTCAAAAGTACTATTGTCAACTGTTGTTGATCGATATTGATTTTGTTTAATGGCTCCTCCTCCGTTGAAAGCTGTATTATTGATAAAATTGGAATTAGTTATGGTTGAATTATCCGCGTCTCCAGGGATCACTTCTCCTTCAAAATGAATTGCGCCTCCACTATCATCAGCTACATTGTTAATCACATTAATATTATCCAATGCCAGTTGATGTTTCTGTCCAACGTCAATCCCTCCACCATTCTGTTCTGTATAATTGCCATTCATTTGCAAATTTCTGATATCATGGACATAAGGCAAAACGCCCGATTTAAAATAAATACCACCACCATTTAAATGGGCGGATGAATTATTGATTTGTCCATTGGTCAATCCAGAACTGTTTATATTAAAGTTCACATTATCTTCAACATAAATTCCTCCTCCGTCTCCACCAGCGGTACTTATTCCGATACCGTCCCTATTTATAGTAGAATTGTCAAAATTTATTGTGGATGTGCCACCTGCGTCTCCCAGATATATTGCTCCACCATTATTTGCAGCATTTGAATTGGTGATATGTAAATCATTAGTTTGCATAGTACTATCCCCTGTCACATATATTGCCCCACCATCTTGACCTGCATTGGATCCATCGATAGTCACATTATTTGGAGTGAAGTCTGCCTGTTGTTCGAGATATATTGCCCCGCCATTTCCTCCGGCATTGGAACTACTGATTTCAGTATTGGTTAAATTTAATTGCGCCAAAGACCTGGCGGCTATAGTTCCTCCATCTCCGACACTGCTACCGTTCAAAAAACTAAAACCATTAACATTGGCAGTAGTGGACAAACTTGCATTTGGATTTAAATCAAGGGCCCGACCGAGATTGTTGGCGTCAATAGTTACATCGGGAGAATTATCACTATTCACGTCACCATTCAAATCAACCGGACTGGTGATTTGAGGTAATACGGAGTTTAAAGTAATTGTCATTGGACCACTGAATGTAACGCTGTCCAGAGCTGCTCCAGAACTTCCCGGTGTACAATTATCTATATTTGGATCACCCCCATCATTTACCGAAAAAATCGCTTCTCTGAGACTGCAGGTGCCATTGGTAAAATTTCCATCATCATCATTGGAGTCCACTATTATACTCGCAGCCAGTGCCTCTGAACTAATACTGGAGAATAATAGTATCATCAATATCAAAGCAGTTTGCTTCTTGGCTTTTGTAAGGAATTTAACTGACATACAATATTTTTTATTTTTATTTTAAACATTTTATGGGTATTAATATTTGTTTCAATTAGTCATCACCATGGGCTTGACTAATCGTTCAGCCAATAATCGCGCATAAGAGCGGTCTTTCAATTGAAGACATTGGCCTTGACATATAAAATTTTAAATTTATAGCTTAATTGCGACAAGTTGTGAACCGCCAATTTTCAGCTCTTCATTCCCACACCTCTCCACAGCAACCAATTCGCCCAGGCAACCATCACCACAGTCAGGCCAATCAACATTGAGGCAGACCAGATAATTGGCACATCAGAGAAGCCAAAAAACCCGTATCTAAAGCCATCAATCATGTATAATACCGGATTGAGTCTTGAAACTCCTTGCCAGAATTCTGGTAAACGATGAATTGAGTAAAACACACCTCCAAGATAAGTCAGCGGAGTGAGTACGAAAGTTGGAATGATTTGTACATCATCAAATTTGCGGGCAAAGATTGCATTTACCAAACCTCCTACTGAGAACAAAACTGCAGTCAACAGAATGAATAATAATACTATTCCAAAGTTATAAACTTGTGGGTGTGTGAAAAATGCCGAAACCAGATAAACAATTAATCCAACCAAAATCCCACGGAACACTCCGCCCATCACATAACCAGCAATAATCACCCAATTTGGCGTTGGTGATACCAGTAATTCATCAATATTTTTTTGGAATTTTGCTCCAAAAAATGATCCCACCACATTTTGGAATGCACTCGTAATAACTGCCATCATCACCAAACCTGGCACAATGAAGGCCATGTAGGAGATGCCGTTGATATCAGGAATTTGTGATCCAACAAAGCCACCGAAAATCACGAAATAAAGTGATTGTGTGATTACTGGCGGCAAAATTGTTTGAGTCCAAATGCGGAAAATTCTGGAAACTTCTTTACGGAAAATTGTATAGAAATTTATCCACACTGCTTCTGCTCCTCTTCTCTGTAATTGTTTCTCCATAACTAACTACGTAAAATATTTAAGTAAAGTTGTTCCAGACGATTATTTTTTGGTTTCAAATCTATAACTTCCATTTCCAATTTAGCCAAATCAGTGACCAGCTTGGAAAGTGATTGCCCAGCCATAACTTGAACCTCCAAAGTGTTCTCGTCAAAAGTAGAGATTTTGAATTCGCGAATTGATTCGTAATCGCGTAATTTGTTTACAACGACCAAGAAGTTCTGACTTTCCATGTTATTCAAAAGTCCCTTCACTGAATCATTTTTGATAATTTCACCTTGCTTGATAATCGCCACATTGCGACACATTTGTTCTACTTCTTCAAGATAGTGAGTGGTAAGTAAAATTGTCGTTCCTGAAACATTTAATTCACGTAGATAATTCCACATGCCATGACGAAGTTCGACATCCACGCCTGCAGTTGGTTCATCCAAAATAAGCAATTTAGGATTGTGCATTAAAGCGCGCGCAATCATCAAACGTCGTTTCATGCCACCTGAAAGTTGCATCGACTTTGCGTCTTTTTTGCTCCAAAGTTCCAACTTAGTCAGAACTTCTTCTGCTCTATTTAAAGCCTCTTTTCTTGGTACGCCAAAGTAACCAGCATAAGTGCAAACAATGTCCAAAACAGTTTCAAAAATGTTGAAATTGAATTCTTGTGGCACAACGCCAACTACTCTTTTTGCTTCTTCGCGGGATTTGTCTATGTCATTTCCAAAGACACTGACAGTGCCCTCAGTTTTATTGACCAGATTGGTCGTGATATTGATCAAAGTAGTTTTTCCAGCGCCATTCGCTCCCAAAAGAGCAAAGAAATCGCCTTGGGCGATTTCTAAGTTTACTCCTTTAAGAGCTAGCGGGCCATTAGTATACTGCTTGACCAGATTTTTAATTTCTAATGCCTTCATGATATTTAATTGAGTTATGCAGTAGCTTTCTGATAAGCAGCTCTGCTTTTCAGTCTATCAATCCAGGCAGCAATATTTGGATATGTTGAGAAGTCAAAAGCAACCATAACACCATACATTACCGCAACGCCTGCGTTAATGTCTGCAGTCGAGAAGTCTTTGCCAAGCAAATATTCTTTACCAGCCAGATGCGCTTCTAAAATAGCTAAGTAAGGTTTCACAGCTTCAGCATCTTTAGCGAAAGCTTCTTCATTTTTTTCTGGGGCCCAAAGTGCTTGATAAGCCATAGCACCAAAATGTTTTTGTACATTTAAATAAGCCCATAAGCTCCATCTCCAGGCGTCAGCTTTCTGTTCCGGCGTATTGCCCAAAAATGCTGGAGCATATTTTGCAGCAATATATTCATTGATAGCCATAGATTCAGTCAAAACAAAATCTCCATCAACCATCACAGGTACCTGTCCCATTGGAT